>JAQGIA010000255.1 GCA_028291445.1 Belnapia sp. | reverse complement strand
TCGCCTGGTCGGTGCTCGGCGCCCTGGCCCAGGCGACCAGCCGCATCGGGCTGATGACCGCGGTCACCTGCCCGATCCAGCGCTACCACCCCGCCATCATCGCCCAGGGCGCCGCGACCCTGGGCCTGCTGAGCGACGACCGCTTCACCCTCGGCCTCGGCGCCGGCGAGCGGCTGAACGAGCATGTCACCGGCGCCGGCTGGCCCGGCATCGCCGAGCGGCACGAGCGGCTGGCCGAGGCGATCGAGATCATCCAAGGGCTGCTGGCCGCCGGGCTCACCAATTACCGCGGCAGCCACTTCCAGCTCGACCACGCCCGGCTGTTCGACCGGCCGGAGCGCAAGGTGCCCGTCATCCTCGCCGCCGGTGGCCCGGAGGCGGCCCGCATGGCCGCCCGCAAGGCCGATGGGCTGATCGCCACCGAACCCCGCGCCGAGCTGGTCGAGGCCTACCGGGAGGCCGGCGGCACCGGCCCCTGCTATGCCGAGGTCGCGGTCTGCCACGCCGCCAGCGAGGCCGAGGCGCAGAGGATCGCGCACCACTACTTCCGCTGGACGGTCACCGGCTGGCCGGTGCAGATGGAGCTACCCAGCGTCGAGGCCTTCGCGGCGGCGACCAAGCACGTGACGCCGGAAATGGTGGCCGAGACCGTCGCCTGCGGCCCCGACCCGTCGCGCTTCCTCAGCAACCTCGGGAAGTACCGCGACGCTGGCTTCGACCATCTCATCCTGACGCAGATCGGGCCGGAGCAGGCGCGCTTCATCGAGTTCTTCGACGCCGAGCTGGCGCCGAAGCTGCGCGGCTAGATTTGCCCAGCCGCGGCGATTGGCGCGGCAAGGCGATCAGCTCGGTCACGTTCCGAACGGAAGGCACGCCAGGGATGGGGCGAGGAAGTTGACCCCTCGCCCATCCTACCGTTCCTCCTGCGCCGGTCAGGCAGGTTCGGGACCGCGTGGTGGGCGCGGCGGCTGGTCGAGCCGGACCGGGACGCGTTCCGCCGCCGAGCGGTAGATCGCCTCCATGATGAGCTGGTCCTGCAACCCCTCCTCGCCCGGCGTATGCGGGATCCTGCCGTCCCGTACGCAAGCCGCGAAATGGTCGATCTCCAGCGCGAATTGATTGCGCGGCCGGATGAGCCTTTCCTCGCGCGCCGGCGACTGGCCCTCCCGCCGCTCGACTATCAACCGCTGCCCGCGATAGGCGAAGGCATCCGGCATCTCGATCCCGCCCGCCGCCATGTGCAGCCGCAGCGACTTGGCCTGGAAGGCGCCGTAGCTGCCGAGGCAATTGGCGACCAGGCCGGAGGGGAAGCGCAGCAGGAAGGACACGCTTTCCTCCACCTCGCGGAAGCGCTCGTCCCCGGCCGGGCTGCCGATGCTGGCGAAGACCTCCTCCGGCTCCTCGCCGCTCATGAATCGGGCCGCGTTCAGGCAATAAAGACCGATGTCCGGCAGGGCCCCGCCGCCGGCCAGCCGCTTGCTGTAGCGCCACTGCGGTCCCGGCCCGTTGGCCTGCAGGTTGGTCGCTTCGATGAAGCGCAGCCGGCCGAGCGCGCCTTCCTGCACCAGCGCCCGCGCCGCCCGGTTGAAGGGCTCGTACTGGCAGCGATAGGCGACCATCAGCCGGCGCTGCGCCGCGGCGCAGGCATCGATCATCTCGCGGCATTCACGGGCCGAATTCGCCATCGGCTTCTCGGTCAGCACATGCTTGCCGATGGCCGCCGCGCGGAGGGTGAACTCGTGGTGCATGGCGTTCGGCAGCGCGATGTAAACCGCCTGCACCGCCGGATCGTCGCGCAGCCGCTCGAATTCCGCATAGCCATGCACCGCCGCCTCGGCGATCCCGTATTGCGCCGCGACCAGCTTCGCCTTCTCCGGGCTGGCGCTGACCAGCTCCACCGGCCGCGCCATTCGGCATTCGGCGAAGGCCGGCAGCACCTCCTCCAGGGCGATGCGGCCCAGCGCCACGATGGCGAAGCCGATCCGCTCGCCGGGCGGCAACGGCTGCGGCGGCGCCCCTCCCGGCGGTTCCACCGGGGACCGCCAATTGGGGAAGGCCACCTTGCCTTCGGCGACGCCGCCGATATCGACCGGCGAGGGCGGCGGATAGCCCGGCACGCCGGCCGCCCCGGTCGCCAGCGCGGCCCCGGCCAGGCCGCCGGCACGCATCAGCCCACGCCGGGTCGGCGGATCGGCTTCGACTGGCATGGCTGCTCCTTCGATGCGGGTGATGCTTTGCGAACGGCCCCTCCGGCCGAGGGTTGCCGCTACGCGTCATCCTTCAGCGCCGTCTCCATCGCCTGTTCGGTCCGTAAATTTTCAAGGTCCTGGCCGAGGGTCGCGGCCGCCAGCATCCGGCCGTCCCGCATGTAGCGGAGCACCGCCTGCTTCGCCGCCACATCGCCTTCCACCAGGATCTCGTCCCACCCGGCGGCATGGCCGATCATGCCGATGTTCAACGCGTCGAAATGCCGGCTCCAGAAGAAGGGCGGCACCTCGAAGGGTTTCCGCCGGCCGAGCATGTTGAGCGCGGCGACCTGGCCCATGCGCTGGGCCACCACCCAATGCTCGACCCGGATGCGCTCCCCGCCATGCGGGTCCGGCCAGCGGGCCACGTCGCCGGCCGCGAAGATGCCGGCCGCACTGGTCTCCAGGAAGCGGTCGACCAGCACGCCCTGCTCGACCCGGATCCCCGCCGCCTCGGCCAGCGCGGTGCGCGGCACGACCCCGGTACCAATGACGACGAGGTCGGCGGCGAGCACCTCGCCACCCTCCAGCACCACCTGCGAAGATCCCAGGGAAGCGACCTTGGTGCCCAGCCGGAACACCACGCCGCGCGCCTCATGCTCCTGCCGCACCAGCGCCGAGAGTTCAGGCCCCAGCACCTTCTCCAGCGGGTGTTCCTCAGGCGCCACCACGGTCACCGCCAGGCCGCGTTCGCGCAGCGCCGCCGCCACCTCCAGCCCGATGAAGCCGGCGCCGACCAGGATCGCACTGCGCGACGCCGCCGTCCTTTGGACGATCGCCCGGCAATCCCCTGCCGAGCGCAGCACCAGCACCGCCGGGTCAGCCGCGCCGGGCAGCTTCGGCCGCACCGGTTCGGCGCCGGTCGCCAGCAGCAGCCGGTCGAAGGCCAGCACCTCGCCGTCCGCCAGATGCAGCCGCTGCCGGGCCGCATCGATCCGCGTCGCCACGGTGGCGAGGCGCAGGTCGATCCCGTTCGCCGCGTAGAAGCCGGGCGGGCGCAACGGCAGCTGGTCCTCCGGGACCCGGCCGATGAGGTAGTCCTTGGAAAGGTTCGGCCGGTCGTAGGGCGCTTCGGTATCCTCGCTGAGCAGGGTCAGCGTGCCGGTATAGCCCTCGCGCCGCAGTTGCTCCGCCGCGGCGAAGCCGGCCGCGCCACCGCCGAGGATGATGATCCGTCCCGGCGCCCCCGCGCCGATGCCGCGCGGCGGCGGGGGCGGCAGCTTGTCCGCCACCCAGACATGGTCGCCGTCGCGCTCCACCTGCCAGGTGCCGAGCGGATCGAAAGCGGGAGCGGCCAGCGCCTCGCCGCTGCGGAGGCTGAAGCAGGCATGGTGCCAGGGGCAGCGGATGGTCTCGCCCACCGCCAGCCCATCCGCCAGGGGCGCGCCATAATGCGGGCAATGGGCGCCCACCGCGAAGATCGCCTCGCCGCGGCGGACCAGCAGCACGGCCGCATCGCCGACCCGGCCGGCCAGCATGCCCTCCGCCGAGAAGGCGGCCAGCGACACCCCTTGGGTGAGATCCGGTCCCTTGTCGTCCTCGTCCATGGCGCGGCCTCCGGGACGACAACTCGCCCAAGGCAGCGCCGTTCCGGCCAGGAACCCCGAGGCTGTTCCGGCCGGGAACCCCAGGAGCTACCCCAGCAGGGCCTGGGCGCAGGCATCGAGGATGCTATCGGTATCGAGCCCGTATTCCCGGTAGAGGTCGGGAATATCGCCGGATTGGCCGAAATGGTCGACGCCCAGCGGCACCACCCGCTGCCCGCGCACCGAGCCGATCCAGGCATGCGCCGCCGGATGCCCGTCCAGCACGGTCACGATGGCCGCATCGGCCGCCAGCGGCGCCAGCAGCTCCTCGACCCAGCTCGGTGCGCCGAAGCCGCCACGGGCCTTGCGCTTGCTGTCCAGCCAGCCGGCATGCAGCCGGTCCGGGCTGGTGATGCAGAGCAGCCCCGCGCCGGGCTCCTCGCTGCGCAGTTCCTCGAAGGCGGCGATCGCCTCCGGTGCCACCGGCCCCTGGAAGGCGATGGCGATCCGTGCCCCCGGGGCCGGCGGGGTCATCCAATGCCCGCCGGCGATGACCGCCGCCGGGTCCAGCACCCGCTGCGGCTGTTCCAGCCCACGGGTCGAGAGCCGCAGCCAGACCGCGCTGCCCTCGGGCTTCTGCATATGCTCGAAGCCCCAGCGCATCAGGATGCTGAGCTCATCCGCATAGGTCGGCTCGTAGCTCGCCAGCCGGTCCTGGGCGATGCCGATCAACGGGGTATTGATCGACTGGTGCTGGCCGCCCTCCGGCGCCAGGGTCAGGCCGCTCGGCGTGCTGACCAGCATGAAGCGGGCATCCTGGTAGCAGGCGTAGATCAGCGCATCGAGGCCACGGTTGACGAAGGGGTCGTAGACCGTGCCGACCGGCAACAGCCGCGCGCCATACAGCGAATGCGACAGGCCCAGCGCCGACATCAGCAGGAACAGATTCTGCTCGGCGATGCCCAGCTCGATGTGCTGGCCGCCCGGCGACATGCCCCAGCGCTGCGCGGAGGCCAGCTTGGCGTCCCGGAAGACATCGTTCTTCAGATGCCGGTCGAAGACGCCGCGCCGGTTCACCCAGGCGCCGAGGTTGGTCGAGACGGTGACATCCGGGCTGGTGGTGACGATGCGGCTGGCGATGGCGGCCGCGGCCCCCTGCCCCCGGCCGAGTTCCGCCAGCACCTCGCCGAAGGCCGCCTGGGTCGAGAGCTTGCGCCCGGCCGGGACCGTCGGGCGGGGGAAATTCTCCGGCACCGGCACGATGGGGCTGTCCAGCCGGCGGCCTTCGGCGGCGATCGGCGTGGCGAAGGGCACGCTGTCGATGAAGGCCTGCAACTCGGCCTCCGGCACGTCGAGCCCGACGAAGCGGTCCCATTCCGCCCCGTCGGGAATGCCCATCTCGGCCTTGAAGCCGATCATCTGCTCCTTGCTCATGAGCCCGGAGTGGTTGTCCTTGTGCCCGGCGAAGGGCAGCCCCATGCCCTTGATGGTATAGGCGATGAAGCAGGTCGGCTGGTCGCCGGCGGCGTCCTGGGCGCGGAAGGCCTCCAGCAGCGTCGCCACGTCATGGCCGCCGAGGTTGGTCATCAGCGCGCCCAATTCCTCGTCCGACAGGGGATCGATGATGGCGCGGATGCCCTCGATGCGGCCGAGGTCGGTCAGCAGCACCGCCCGCCAGGCGGCGCCGCCCTGGAAGGTCAGCGCCGAGTAGAGGCT
The DNA here is from genome assembly GCA_028291445.1 of Belnapia sp. Taxonomy (GTDB): domain Bacteria; phylum Pseudomonadota; class Alphaproteobacteria; order Acetobacterales; family Acetobacteraceae; genus Belnapia. The sequence goes on along the minus strand of JAQGIA010000255.1, from coordinate 8,806 downwards.
GTTCGGGCAATCATCGATCCAGCGGCGCAGGTGGTCGCCATCCTCGCGGGCGAAGGCGGCCTCCAGCTTGCGGCCGTATTTCAGGGTGACGACGTTCCAGCCCATGTCGCGGAACAGGCCCTCGATCCGGCCGAACAGCCGGTCCTGGACCACGGAATCGAGCGACTGGCGGTTGTAGTCGATGATCCACCAGACATCGCGGACATCATGCTTCCAACCCTCCAGCAGGTCCTCGTAGATATTGCCCTCGTCGAGCTCGGCATCGCCGACGATGGCGATATGCCGGCCCGGGGCGATATCCTCGCGGCTGAGGCCATGCAGCCGGACGTAATCCTGCACCAGCGCGCCGAAGCTGGTCAGCGCCACGCCGAGACCGACCGAGCCGGTGGAGAAATCCACCTCCGCGCCGTCCTTGACCCGGCTGGGATAGGGCTGGATGCCGCCGAACTGCCGCAGCGTCGCCAGCTTCTCGCGTGATTGGCGGCCGAACAGGTAGTTCACCGCATGGAAGACCGGCCCCGCATGCGGCTTCACCGCCAGCCGGTCCTGCGGCTTCAATATCTCGAAATACAGCGCCGTCATGATCGAGATGACGGAGGCGCAGGACGCCTGATGTCCGCCGACCTTCAGCCCGTCCCGGTTGGGCCGGACGTGGTTGGCATGGTGGATCATCCAGGCCGAGAGCCAGAGCAGCTTGCGCTCCATGGCATGCAGCAGCCGTAGCCGGGCGGTCTCCGATTCGCGGTCGGCCTGCACGAGGTTGGCCCCGCTGCTTGTCACGACGTTCATTCAGGCCACTCCCGCTTCTTGGATGGGCTGCATCTGGCCCCGCCGGGTCGGCTTCGGCAAGGGCGGCGGGGCGGAAACCCGCTGCCAAGCACCGTTCAGGGGCCCATGGCCGGGCCGTGAAGGCAGGCCCGGCCGCCCGCCGCACACGCATTCGTGGCCAGCCGGGGCCAGTTCCTCGCGATCACGGTGCAGACGCCGGTGGCGCATGCCCCGCACTATGGCGCCGTGTCCCCGTTGCGGGCGCCCCGAGGGATTCGGGTGGGTACCACATGGTGCCCGGGCGGAAGGATCGAGCTTGGCCGTGCCTATTGATACCGGGGGCGAACCTGGAGGCGTTTCCGGGGTGGCGCCCCAGCGCCCGGGATTGCAGCGCTGGCTGCCTGCCATCCTGATCGGGCTGCCGCTGCTGATCCTGCTGGCCGGCGGCTGGCTCGCCTGGCAATCCACCTGGCGGCGGGCCGCCACCGAATTGCAACATTCCGCCGATGCCGCGGCGGAGCTGGCGCTGCGGGTGCTGCAAGGCCAGCAACTCATGGTCGAGCGGCTGAACGACCTGCTGCGCGGGCTCAGCGACACCGAGATCAGGACGCGCGAGCCGGCACTGCACGCCAGCTTCGCCGCCATGATGGCCAGCCTGCCGCAGGTGGTCACCGGCTATGCGCTGGACCGGGACGGCGTGCCGCTGGTCAGCGCCAATATCCTGCCCGTGCCCCGCGACATGCGCTTCACCGATCGCGACTTCTTCGCCGCGCTGCAGGCGCCGGACGCGCCGCAGACCTTCGTCGGCCAGGTCTATCGGGGCCGCGTCGACGGCGCGCTGTTCTTCGTCGTGGCGCAGCGGCGGCACGGCACCGGCAACCCAGCCCCGGCGGATGGCTTCGACGGCATCGCCAGCGTCTCGGTGGATCCGAAGGCGCTGAGCGCCGGGCTGGCCCGCTTGCTGGCCGCCCCGGAGGATGTCATGGCGATCATGCGGGCGGATGGCAATTTCCTCGTCCGCGTCCCGCCGCTGGAGGAACCGGCCCCGCCGCTTGGTGCTGCCAGCCTGCTCCGGACGGCGATGCAGGACGGGGCGGCGAGCGGGCTCAGCGGCGGTCGGTCCAGCGTGGATGGGGTCTGGCGGCTGACCGCCTATCGCCGGCTGGAAGGCTGGCCGGTCTATGCCCTGGCGGGGCGCAGCCGCGGCGCCATCCTGCTCGACTGGGCCGGGCTTATGGCGTTGCAGCTCGCGGTCGGCGCACCGGCGCTGCTGGCGCTGTTCGCCTTCGGCCGGCTGGCGGCGGAGCGGGCCCGCCGCGAGGCGGATGCACGGGTGGCGCTGGCGGCCGCGACGGTACGCCAGGCCGCGGCGGGGGCGCTGCGCGACAGCGAGGCCCGCTACCGCACGCTTTCCGAAGTGGCGGCCGATGTGGTCTGGATGCGGCACGCCGACGGCGCCATGCCGGCCCCGCAGCCGAGCTGGGAAGCTTTCACCGGCCAGTCCCCCTCGCAATACCGCGGCTTCGGCTGGCGCGAGGCGATCCATCCGGAGGACCGCGAGGCGGCGACCACGGGCTGGGAGGCGGCGACGCGCACCGGAAAAGCCTATGACGCCGAGATCCGGCTGCGCCATCGCGACGGCGGCTGGCGGCATTGCCTGACGCGGGCGGCACCGGTCCCGGTGGGGCCGCCGGAACCAGGCGCCGGCAGCCCCGCGGACGCCGCGTCCAGGGACGCCCCGCCGGCGGCGATCTGGGTCGGCGCGCATATCGACGTGACCCCGCTGCGCGAGGCGGAAACCCAGCAGCGCTTCCTGATGCAGGAGATCGACCACCGGGCGAAGAATGCCCTGGCGGTGGTGCAGGCGGTGATGCGGCTCACCCGGGCGCCGAGCCAGCCCGCCTTCGTCGCCGCCGTCGAGGGCCGCGTCGCTGCCCTGGCGCGGGCGCAGACCGTGCTGGCGGAGGGCCGTTGGGCCGGGGCGGAACTGCGGGTGTTGCTGGACGCCGAGCTGGCCGCCTTCCGCGTCGCCCCCAGCCCCAGCACCGGCGCCAGCCCCGGCATAAGCGCCGAGGCCGATGGCAGGCCGGCGGTGACGCTGGACGGGCCGGCGGTCTCGATCAGGCCGGTCGCGGCGCAACCGCTGTCCATGGCGATGCACGAGCTGGCGACCAATGCGGTCAAGCACGGTGCCCTGGCCACGCCGGGCGGCCGGGTTTCGGTCGATTGGCAGGTGGATGCGGTAGCGGGGCTGCTGCGGCTGCGCTGGACCGAGGCCGGCGGGCCGGCGGTGGTGGCGCCGCAGCAGCGCGGCTTCGGCAGCCGGGTGCTGGACACCACCTTGCGCCAGCAGCTGGGCGGCGAGGCACGGATGGAATGGCGGCCGGAAGGCCTCGTCTGCAGCATCGAGCTGCCGTTGCAGCGGGTCATCCGGCACGGCCCGCCGCCCCCTTGACCCTGGCGACCAATTCGTTTTGATCTGCCGGCGTCGCGGCCGGGCGCCCAAGGCGCTTTCATTGCGGTCACTGGGGGTTGTAGGCTGTGCGCTCCGAGTTTCCGTTCCGCTGGAGGGCTTTCCGTTCGGGAGGGCTCATGGAATGCGCTCCAGCCGCTTGTTTAGCGAGCAATTACCCTGCCGGATGATCCTGTTCGTGCAGGGTTTGCGCTAGGCTGACGACCCAAGCCGGAAAGCGACCACCTTGCCATGCCGATGACCAAGACGATGCTCGGCCGGCTTTCGGTGCTGTTGCTGGCGATCGGCTTCGCCGCGCTGCTCTGCACCGGCGCCGGGCTGGTGTGGCTGGTGGAGACCACCCGCAATTTCGCCTATGGCGTGGAACAGACCCAGGATGTGCGGCTCGCCGCCAGCCATGTGCTGTCCCGCCTGCAGGATGCCGAGACCAGCCAGCGCGGCTACCTGCTGACCCGCGAGGCGAGCTATCTCGAGCCCTATTATGCCGCGGAGGAAGCGCTGCCGCGCGACCTGCCGGATCTCGCGCGGCTGATCGCCCAGGATGGCGGCCTGCCCGCGCCGCCGCAGCAACTGCGTGACCTGGCCCGTGCCAAGATGGAGGAGCTGGCGCGGACCATCGCCCTCGCCTCGTCCGGCCAGTGGGAGGCGGCGCTGGCGATGGTCCAGACCGATTCCGGCAAGGCCAGCATGGATGCCATCCGCGCCGTCGTCGCCGGCATCGAGGAGCGCGGCTCCCGCCGCCTCGCCGCCCGCAGCGCCGGGCTCGACACCAACGGCCGCCGGCTGCTGATCGGTGCCGGCGCGGCCTTCGTGCTGATGCTGGGCGTCACCCTCGGCGCCGCCGCCCTGGCGCTGCGCTATACCCGCGAGCTGGAGGTGGCCCAGGCCGCGGTCGTCGCCGCCAATGGCTCGCTCGAGCGCCGCGTCGCCGAGCGCACCGAGGCGCTCGAGCGGGCCAGTGATGAGGTGCAGCGTTTCGCCTATATCGTCTCGCATGATCTACGGGCGCCCCTGGTGAACGTCATGGGCTTCACCGCCGAACTGGAAGCGGCCCTGCCGCCGCTCACGGCACTGCTCGACCGCGCCGCAGCCGAGGCGCCGGCGCTGGTGACGCCGGAAGCGAAGGCGGCGGTCGCCGAGGATATCCCCGAGGCGGTGGGCTTCATCCGCTCCTCGACCCAGCGGATGGACCGGCTGATCAATGCCATCCTGCGGCTGTCGCGCGAGGGGCGGCGAGCGCTGCAACCTGAGATGGTGTCGCTGACCGCGCTGATGGAGGGCCTCGGCGCCTCGCTGCAGCATCAGCTCGACGCGGCCGGCGCGACCCTCCAGGTGGCGCCCGGCCTGCCCGTGGTGCAGACCGACCGGGTGGCGGCCGAGCAGGTCTTCGGCAACCTGCTGGACAATGCGGTAAAGTACCTCGACCCGTCCCGGCCGGGGCGGATCACCGTGCGCGGCCGCGTCGCCGGGACGCAGGCGGTGATCGAGGTCGAGGACAACGGGCGGGGGATCGATCCGCGCGACCATGGCCGCATCTTCGAATTATTCCGCCGCTCCGGCCGGCAGGACCGGCCCGGCGAGGGCATCGGCCTGGCCCATGTCCGCGCCCTGGCCCGGCGCCTGGGGGGCGATGTCGAATGCCGCTCGGCTCCTGGGCTGGGCTCCACCTTCCGTGTCACCCTGGCGCTGGTCGCCCCGGCCACGCCGCCCCCCGCCCCCGAGGAGCTCGACCGATGAATGCCGCCGCCCAGGCCGTGACGATCGTGATGGTCGAGGATGACGCGGGCCATGCCCGGCTGATCGAGAAGAACCTGAAGCGGGCCGGGGTCTTCAACGAGGTGCGCCACTTCCTCGACGGCACCTCGGCGCTGGAATTCCTGGTCGGCGCCGGCCGGAAGGAGCACCGGCCGCTGCTGGTGCTGCTCGACCTCAACCTGCCGGACATGAGCGGCTTCGACATATTGGCGAAGCTGAAGGCGGATCCGCAGCTGCGCGCCGTGCCGGTCATCGTGCTGACCACCACCGATGATGAGCGCGAGATCCGCCGCGGCTACGAGCTGGGCTGCAGCGTCTACATCACCAAGCCGGTGAACTACGACACCTTCGCCCAGGCGGTGCGCCAGCTCGGGCTGTTCCTCGCGGTGATCCAGGTGCCGCCGGGCCCATGAACTCGCCGCGCAGTATCCTCTACATCGATGACGAGCCGGGGCTGCGCCGGCTGGTGCAGCGCGATCTGGAGCGGCATGGCTATACGGTGCAGACGGCGGCGGATGGCGAGACCGGCGTCGCGCTGGCGGCGGCCGGCGGCTTCGACGCGATCTGCCTCGACCACTACATGCCGGGCCAGGATGGGCTGGATACCCTGGTCGGGTTGGGCGCCCTGCCGCAGACCCCGCCCATCATCTACGTGACCGGCAGCGACGAGGGTCGCATCGCCGTCGCCGCGCTCAGGGCCGGCGCGGCGGATTACGTCATCAAGGAAGCCGGCGGGGATTTCCTGGTGCTGCTGCGCTCGGCGATCGAGGGCGCGATCGAGCGGGCCCGGTTGCGCCGGGCGCATGAGCGGGCCGAGGCGGCGGTGCGCGTGGCGCGCGACCGGGCCGAGGACCTGGCCAGCCAGCAGGCGATACTGCTGCGCGAGGTGAACCATCGGGTCGCCAATAGTTTGCAGCTCATCGCCTCGCTGACCCGGATGCAGGAATCCGCGGTGCGCGATCCGGCGGCGCGCGAGGCGCTGGCGGCGATGCGCAACCGCATCGCCGCGGTCGCCCAGGTGCATCGGCGGCTCTATACCTCGGATGACGTGCGCAGCGTGGCGCTGCACGACTATCTCGGCGGGCTGCTGGAGGAGATCGGCCGCTCGGTCGGCGGCCGGGTGATCGAGCTGACGGCCGAACCGATCGAGGTGCCGACCGACCGGGCGGTCTCGCTCGGGGTCATCGTCTCGGAGCTGGTGACCAATGCCCTGAAATACGCCTATCCCGGGCGGCTGGACGGGCCGATCCGGGTCCGGCTGCAGATGCTCGGCGGCGAGGGGCTGCTCGCCGTGCAGGATGAAGGGGTGGGCGGGGCGGTGCCGACGGCTGCCGGCACCGGCCTCGGGCGGCGGATCGTCGAGGCGCTGTCGGCCAGCGTCGGCGGCACCGTGACCCATGCGGCAGGACCGGGCGGGACCGAGGTTTCCATTCGTTTCGCCCTGGCCTGAACCCGCTCAATCCGGCTCAACCGGGATCAATTCGCGGCGCGGCTTCCAGCCCAGGGCGCTGATTCCTCAGCGTAATCGTCGTTGCAATCAAAGAATTCAGCGATTTATCGCCGGCCGGGCGGCGGCATCGGCCGCAACCCGGTATCGGATAATATTCCTATATACCGGTCCCCGGCGGGGTGCAAGCCTCAGGCCTTGGCCAGCTTGCGGATCGCGGTCGCCGCTGGGCGCTTGCCCTCGCCCATGTAGGCTTCGTGGTATTCCTCGATCTTCGCCGGATCGTAGAGGTAGTTCACCATCAGCCCGGCGCTTTCGCGCAGCCCCTTGTCCGAGACGTCGCCGCGCCAGTTGATCCGCTCCACCCGGGCGCCGTTCGAGAGATGAAAATGCGCCACCGGGTCGCGCGCCCGCTGCGGATTGCGCGGCGAGGCGGCGACCACCAGGTAGTTGGCGCAAAGCCGGGTCAGGATCGGCTCCAGCGCCTTGGCCAGCGCCTCCTCCCTTTGCCAGCCGCGGCGGGCCAGGATGCGGGCCAGGGTCTGGGCCGGGGTTTCGGATGTAGTCGCGTTAGCTTGGTCGGGGGCATGGTCGGGCGCCGGCAGCGCGAGTTGCGGCGGCACCAGGGCCCGCAGCGCCGCGGCCTCCTCCTCCGAGACCGGCAGCGCGTCCGGTGCGGCCAGCTGGCCGTCGAGCCAGCGGCGGAAGCCGGGGATGGGCGAGAGGGTGGCGAAGGCCTTCACCCCGCGCAGCTCCGCCCCCAGCAGCGACACCACCCGCTTGATCAGGAAATTGCCGAAGCTGATGCCGTCCAGCCCGCGCTGGCAATTGTTGATCGAATAGAAGATGGCGGTATCCGCCTGGGCCGGATCGAGCACCGGCGCCTTCTCGTCCAGCAGCTTCTGCACGCTGGTGGCGAGGCCCTTGACCAGCGCCACCTCGACGAAGATCAGCGGCTCCCCGGGCAGCGCCGGGTGGAAGAAGGCGTAGCAGCGGCGGTCGGAATCCAGGCGGTTCTTGAGGTCGCGCCAAGTGCGGATGCGATGCACCGCCTCATAGCCCACAAGCTTCTCGAGCAGCGACGCCGGGCTGGTCCAGTCGATCCGCCGCAGCTCCAGGAAGCCCACGTCGAACCAGGCCGCGAGCTGGCCGCGCAGATCGGCATCGAGGGCGGTGAGCATGGCGTCGCCCGCGGAGCGCTGCAGCAGCTCGGCGCGAAGATCGACCAGGAACTTCATGCCATCGGGAATGGTGGTGAACTGGGTCAGCAGCTTCAGGCGCGGCGGCTCCAGCACGCGTCGGAGGCGCGCCTTGGCGGCGGCCCGCGCCTCGTCATCGGCACCCGCGGCCGCAACGCCCGCCATCGCCTTCGCAACCGCCTCGCTGTCGCTGTCGAGCCGTGCGAGGGCGCGCAGGAAGGCGTCGCGCCCGGCATGATCAGCCGCGAGATAGACCTCGGCGAGCTTCGCGGTCCGGGTGCGCGCGGAGACCTCGCCGCCCCGTCCCTCCAGGCATTCCCGCAATGGCTCGGTGAAGCTGGCCGCCGCCCGACCGCCACTCACACCCATGTCCCGCCACAGGCTGGAGACGCGACGAAGGGCTCGATCGAGAAGGCCAGGCTGGACGGCGACGTCGGACATCGAGTTCATCTTTCGCAAAGCTTATGCAATGTAATGAAACATCGCGTGAGATGCACGCCCTCACGGCACCAATCCGGAAGGTAAGCTCCTGAATGGGGCTCTCGGTCGGGTGAACTTATCGTCAAGCGGATTTTACCGCGCGCGCCTTGCGGATCGCAGCCGGCAGCAACATGGCGAGGTCTTCGGCGATGCAGCCTTCGCCAAACGTCGAGGCCGCCTCGCCCTGCAGCCAGGCGGCGGCGCAGGCGGCCTCGAAGGGCGCCATCCCGCGCGCGAGCAAGGCCACGATGATGCCGGCGAGCACGTCGCCGGTGCCGCCGGTGGCGAGCCATGGCGGCGCGTTCTCGTTGATCGCGGCGCGGCCGTCGGGCGCCGCGATGACGGTATCCGGCCCCTTGAGCAGCACCACGGCGCCGATCAGCGCCGCAGCGGCGCGCGGCGCCGCCAGGCGGTCTTCGGCAGAACCGAACACGCGGGTGAATTCGCCCATATGAGGCGTGAGGACGGACGCGCCCGCCAGCGCACGGGACTCGCCGGCGCAGGCGCTGAGAAGCCCGGCATCGGCGACCAGCGCCCGCCCCGCATCGATCACCGCGCGGCCGAGCGCGCGTGTTGCGGCATCCGGCGGCAGCCCTGGCCCGACCAGCCAGGCACCCACGCGAGCATCAGCCAATGGCGACGCCTCGGTGACCAGCACGCCTGGCTCAGCGCCGCGCAGCAGGC
>JAQGIA010000534.1 GCA_028291445.1 Belnapia sp. | reverse complement strand
CCGGTCCCGCGCCGCCGCCAGGCTGCCATCCTCCAGCGGCGGGCGGATCGCCGCCCAGACCCAAGGCAGCACGCCCTCCATGGTGGCGAGGTGCCGGTAGATGAGATTGACCAGCGGTACGCCGCTGGCCGCGCGCAGGGCGGCATAGATCGCCGCGATCTCCGGCGGTGCCGCTGCTTCCCGTACCTCGGCCAGCGTCATGGTCGATCCTCACCTGGAAGAAGCATCCCGCTGGAAGAAGCATCCTGGGCGTCTTTGCCCGGCGTGGTGCAGCGCGGGTATCCAGAAGCTGAAGCGCTATCCCGTCGCGCCCGTCGGTTCCTGTCCTCCGCCGCGCACGGCGGCGAAGGACAGGGGCAGGCTGCTAGAGCGCGGTGACGTTCATGCTCTCGGGGTACCAGCCGAAGCCATCGCCTTCCTTCCGCACATGGCCCAGCCCCGGCCAGGGGAAATGGTAGGAGATGACGGGATGCTTGTCGGCGGCCAGCCGGGTCAGCATCCGCAGCCGCGACTGCGCCGAAAGCTTGGGATCGGTGTCGAAGGAGAATTCCCACAAGGGCTTGCGCAGCAGCAGGATCTGGTGATGCGCCAAGTCGCCGCTATTCACCACGATGTTGTTCCCATCGGCGATGAAATAGACCATGTGGCCCAGCGTATGGCCGGGGGTGGCGAAGGCGGTGACGCCGGGCACCACTTCCTTGCCGTCCTGCACCATGATCATCCGGTCGCGATAGGCCGAGAGGTTCTTCTTCGCCCCTTCGATGAATGGGGTCATGAAGGCCGGGCCGCGCTTGTTGGAATCGTCGGTCCAGAATTTCAGATCCACCTCGCTGATGGCGACCTGCGCATTGGGGAAATTCTTGTTGCCGTTCGCATCCACCAGCGCCCAGCAATGGTCGCAATGCGCATGGGTCAGCGCGACGACGTCGATCTGTGCCGGATCGATCCCCGCCGCCTTCATGTTGGCAAGCAGCTTCCCGGTGGTCGGGCCGAACATCTTGCTGTCCGCGCCCATGCTTTCGCCCATGCCGGTATCGAACAGGATGAGCTGCCGGCCGGTATTCAGCACCAGCGCGTTCTGCTCCAGCGTCGCGGTGGTCGGCGCGAGGAAGTTGCTGGTCAGCAGCTCACGCACCTCTGCCGCCGGGGAAGCGGGGAAGGCGGGCCCGGTCTCGCCCAGCGGCAGCGAGCCGTCGGAGAGGATGGTCAGCTCGTAGCCACCCAGCTTGAAGCGGTACCAGGCCGGCGGCATCTCGTTGCGGAACGGGGCGGCCGCTTGTGCGGTCGTCAGCAACGGCATGGCCGCTGCGGCGGCAGCCGTGCCCAGCAGGGCGCGGCGGCTCAAATTGATCATTATGTCCTCCCTCAAGCAAGCTCCGCGGATGGATCGCGGTGCGCCAGCATGGCACAACCGACGGCGGTGGCACGCCCATTTTGATGAAGCGATTGTCACTCGTGGCGCCGCTGCAAAGCCCCGCGGTTGACGTGGCGCCGCCCCTGCCGCCACGCTGGCAGCAACAGGAGGAACCGGATGCCGCAACTGGCACATTGGGCCGCCCGGCAGGCCGCTAAGCCGGCCGCAGTATTTCCTGATTGCGGCGCGGTGCTGACCTATGGCGGTCTCTATGCACGGGCCCGTCAGGCGGCGCACTGGCTCATCGGGCTCGGCCTCGAACCAGGCGATGGCATTGCCATGCTGCTCGACAACCGCCCCGAATTCCTGGAGCTGGCGGAGGCCGCGCGACTCGCCGGGCTCTACTTCACCCCGCTGTCGATCCATCTGCGGCCGCATGAGGTGGCCTATGTGTTGGCCGATAGCGGTGCCCGCCTGCTGGTCGCCAGTCCCGAGTTGGCTGGCCTCGCCACTGCCTTGGTCGCGGAAGGCGCGCTGGGCGACCGGCTGCGGTTCGCGCTCGGCGCCGGTCTGCCGGGCTACGCCAGCTACGAGGCGGCGCTGGCCGCGCAGGATGCCGCCGCGCCGCTGCCGGACCGCCCGCTGGGGCGCGAATTCCTGTACTCATCCGGCACCACCGGCCTGCCCAAGGGCATCCGCCGGCCTTTGGTGCCCTTCGCCGACCGCGACGCGCCGATGTGGGACATGACCTGGAAGTCGCTCTACGGCTTCGACACGGCGACGATGTACCTCTCTCCGGCGCCGCTCTATCACGCAGCGCCCATCGGCTATGTCGGCCGCACCCTGCTGGAGGGCGGCACCGCCGTTATCCTGCGCAAATTCGACGCCGCCCAATGCCTCGCCGTCATCGAGAGCCATCGCATCACCCATAGCCAATGGGTACCGACCATGTTCGTCCGTCTGCTCGCCCTGCCGGACGCGGTGCGCCAGGCGCATGACCTGTCCTCGCACCGCTGCGCCATCCATGCCGCGGCGCCCTGCCCGGTGCCGGTGAAGCGGGCGATGATCGACTGGTGGGGACCGATCCTCTGGGAATACTACGCGGGGTCCGAAGGTGTCGGGACCACGGTGATCGACAGCGCCGACTGGCTGCGCAAGCCGCGCTCGGTCGGTCGGCCGGTGAATGGCGTGCGGGTGCATGTCACCGGCGAGGATGGCGCCGAACTGCCGCCCGGCGAGACCGGCACCATCCGCTTCGAGGGCGGACCGCGCTTCGCCTATCACAATGCACCCGAGAAGACCGCCGCCTGCTTCGACGAACGCGGCTGGGCAACGCTCGGCGATCTCGGCTGGCTTGACGAGGATGGCTACCTGTTCCTGTCCGATCGCCGCGCCGACCTGATCCTCGCCGGTGGCGTCAACCTCTATCCGGCGGAAGTCGAGGCCGTGCTGGTGCAGCACCCCGCGGTCGCCGAAGTCGCGGTGGTGGGCGTGCCGCATCCGGAAATGGGCGAGCAGGTCCACGCCGTCATCGTCGCCCGCGCCCCGGTCGATGCGGCGGCTCTGGAAGCCTGGTGCCGCGAACGGCTCGCCGGGTTGAAGCGCCCGAAGTCCTTCGAGTTCGTCACGGAATTGCCGCGCAGCGAGGCAGGAAAGCTGCTGCGGCGGATCCTGAAGGAACGCTACCTCAGCCCGTCCTGAGCCCCAGTCGCGTCACCCGCTTCTCCTCGAAGTCGATCGTCTCGGCCATGTTGCGCGCGTAATCCTCCGGCCCGAGGTATTCGACCGTTTGGTCCAGCCGGTCGAGCACCGCGAGGTGGGAGGGATCGAACAGCGCCTTCTTGAATCCCTCGTGCAGGACGGCAAGGACCGCCGGCTCCATTCCCGCCGGCCCGACCAGCCCATAGGGGGAAGTGACGACGAGGCCAGGGTAGCCGACCTCCGACAGGGTTGGCACCTGCGGCCAGCGCGGCACCCGTTCCTTCGTCCAGACGTTCAGGTAACGCAGCCTGCCATCGGCGACGAGCTGGTTGGAGCCGGTGCCGCCGGCGGTCGCCTCGATATGGCCGCCGAGCAGGTTGGGTGTTGCATCCGCCTCGCCGCGGAAGGGGACGTGGACGACCTCCAGCTTCTCGCGCTCGGCGAAATCCACCATGGTCAGGTGCGGCGTGCCGTTCACCCCGGTATTGCCCCAGCGGTGCTGGCCGGGGCGGGCCCGGGCATCGGCCACGAGTTCGGCCCAGGTGGTCCAGGGGCTGTCGGCGCGGACCACCACGGCGAAGGTATAGCCGGTGAGGTGGATGACCGGGGTGAAGTCCCGTCGCGGGTCGAAGGCCATCTTCTGCAGGAAGGGCAGCCGCAGCCCCGGCAGCGGCATCTGCGCCAGCGTGTAGCCATCCGGCTTTGCCCGGGCCACCGCCGCGACGCCCAGGGTGCTGCCGGCGCCGGGCCGGTTCTCGGTCAGCACCGTCTGGCCGAAGGCCCGGCTCGCCGCCTCGGCCAGGGCGCGCATCTGCACGTCGGTGGCGCCACCGGCGGTGAAGGGCACCAGCAGGGTGATCGGCCGTTCGGGAAAACGCGACTGGACCAGGGCAGGCTGGGCCAGAACAGGCTGAGCCAGGGCAGGGGTGGCGAGCAGCGTGCCCAGCAGGGCACGGCGCGGCAGCATCGGCATGGCGACATTCTCCCGGTGGCTGGTCTCGGGGCCACTCGTCCTCATCCCGCCATGCCTCGGCCCGTGGCGTCAACGGCTACAGCGTGCGCCCGATGATCTCCCGCATGATCTCGCTGCTGCCGCCATAGATCCGCCCGACCCGTGCATCCGCCCAGGCGCGGCCGATCTCGTACTCCGCCATGTAGCCGTAGCCGCCATGGATCTGCAGGAAGTCGTCGAACAGCTTGTTCTGCATCTCGGCGCCGAGCAGCTTGGCGGTGGCGGCGAGTTCCACCGTCAGTTCGCCGCGCAGGTGCAGCGCCAGGCAATGGTCGGCGAAGACCCGGAACATCGTCGCCTGCTCCTTGGCATCGGCCAGCTTAAAGCGGTTGTGCTGGAAGTCGATCACCGACTGGCCGAAGGCTTGGCGTTCCATGGCGTAGTCGACGGTCTTCTGCAGCATCACCTCCATGCCCATGGCGGCACGCACGGCGATCACCAGCCGTTCCTGCGGCAGGTTGCGGATGAGATAGGAAAACCCCTTGTTCTCCTCGCCGAGCAGGTTCTCCACCGGCACCCGTACATCCTCGAAGAACAGCTCCGAAGTATCCTGCGCGTGCAGCCCGATCTTTTCGAGGTTGCGGCCCTTGGTGAAGCCGGGCGTGCCGGCGGGGACGCAGATCAGGCTGATGCCCTTGCGCCCCGCCGCCGGATCGGTCTTGGCGCAGACGATGACGAGGTCGCTCAGCTGGCCGTTGCTGATGAAGGTTTTGGAACCATTGATGACGTAGTGGTCGCCGTCGCGCTTCGCCGTGGTCCGCATCGCCTTCAGGTCGCTGCCCATGCCGGGCTCGGTCATGGCGATGGCGCCGATGATCTCGCCGCGCGCCATCTGCGGCAGCCATTCACGCTTGCGCGCCGCGGTGGCGAGGTCGGCGATATACGGCACCACGATATCGGAATGCAGCGGGAAACCGGGGCCGGTGCAATTGGTCCGGGCGATCTCCTCGATGATGATGGCGCTGTAGCCGAAATCGGCACCGGCGCCGCCATACTCCTCGGCCAGCATCGGGCAGAGCAGCCCCGCGGCGCCGGCTTCCAGCCAGAGGCTGCGCGGGACGATGCCATCCCTTTCCCATTGCCGGTGGAAGGGCACGATGTGCTTCTCGAAGAACCGCCTCACCTGGTCGCGGAACATCTCATGGTCCGAGGTATAGACGCTGCGCGGACCGCTGAGGCTGCGGCCGAGCTGGCTGGGACTGGTATCCATGGGTTGTCGCTCCCTAGATTGCTGCGGCGTCGCGCAATGCGGTGATCTCGGCGGTGGAAAAGCCGCAATCGGCCAGCACCGCTTCGGTATGCTCGCCCCGCAAGGCGGCCGCCGTGCCGGCTTCGGCTGGTGTGCGGCTGAAGCGCGGCGCCGGGCCGGGCTGCACCACGCCGTCGCGGTTGAGGAAGGTGCCCCGCGCCGCATTGTGCGGATGCGCCGGCGCCTCATCCATGTCGAGGATCGGCGCCACGCAGGCATCCGTCCCGGCGAACAACGCGGCCCAGTCGTCCCGCGTGCGGGTCAGGAAGATCGCCGTCAGCTCGGCCTTCAGCGCTGGCCAGGTGGCGGGGGACATCCGTTCCGGGAAACGCTTCGCGTCAAGCCCCAACTTGTCGCACAGCAAGGCGAAGAATTGCGGCTCGATCGGCCCGACCGAAAGCCAGCGGCCATCGGCGCAGGCATAGGTGTCGTACCAGGGCGCCGCACCGTCGAGCATGTTGGTGCCCCGTTCGCTGCTCCAGCGACCGCGTGCCTTCATCGCATAGATCGGCGCCATCAGCAGCGCCGCACCATCGACCATGGCGGCATCCACCACCTGCCCCTGGCCGCTGCCCTTGGCCTCCAGCAGTGCCGCCAGCAGGCCCATCGCCAGCAGCATGCCGCCGCCGCCGTAATCGCCGACCAGGTTCAGTGGCGGCACCGGCCGCTCGCCGGGCCGGCCGATCGCCCAGAGCGCCCCGGTCAGCGCGATGTAATTCATGTCGTGCCCGGCCGATTGCGCCAGCGGCCCGTCCTGGCCCCAGCCGGTCATCCGGCCATAGACCAGCCGGGCATTGCGCGCCTGGCAGACCTCGGGCCCCAGGCCGAGCCGTTCCATCACCCCGGGGCGAAAGCCCTCGATCAACGCATCGGCGCCCTCGACCAGCCGCAGCACCGCGGCGATCGCCGCCGGGGATTTGAGGTCGAGTGCGACGGAGCGCCGGCCGCGCAGGAGGAAATCCTCGCGTGCGCCGGGCGGGCCGTCCTTGCGGTCCAGCCGGATCACCTCGGCGCCGAGATCGGCGAGGATCATGGCGCAGAACGGGCCGGGGCCGATGCCGGCGAATTCCAGGATGCGCAGGCCCTTCAACGGTCCCATATGGCGTTCTCCCTTTGCCCGAGCCTAGCAGTGCCGGCCGGGTTTGACACCCACCGCCTGTGGCCCGACCTTCGGCCGTAAACCGGGAGGCTGAGGCATGGCCGGCCATGGCGATGCGGACGACGGCGCAGCAGGCGCATCCGGGCTGGCCGGGTGAACACAGGGCGCCGTCCCGGGCTCGCCGCGCTGGCGACGCTGGTGGCTAGTTCGCGCCCCGCCCGGGCAGGGGCCTGGCCCGAGCGACCGGTCCGCCTGGTGGTGCCCTATGCACCGGGCGGCGCCAACGACATCCTGGCGCGGCTTTACGGCCAGCGGCTGGGCGAGACCTTCGGCCAGCCCTTCGTGGTGGAGAACCGTCCGGGCGCCCAGGCCATCATCGGCGCCGCGCTGGTCGCCCGGGCGGTGCCGGATGGCCATACGCTGCTGCTGGGCGCCAGCGGCCCGCTCGTCTTCAACCCCGCCGGCTATGCCAGGCTGCCCTATGATCCGCAGACGGATTTCGCGCCGGTGTCGCTATTGGCGGCCTATCCGCTGGCGGTGGTGGTGCCGGCGGCAGGGCCGTTCCGCACTCTGCAGGATCTGTTGGCCTTCGCCCGCATCCATCCGGACAGCGTCACCTACGGCGCCGGCGCTACGAGCATCCAACTGCCCACCGAATTGCTGAACCAGCGTGCCGGCACCCGTTTCCAGTACGTCGCCTATCGCGGCAGCGCGGAGACGGTGCAGGCCGTGGCGCAGGGCGAGGTGACGATGGCGCTGGTCGATGCCGGCCCGGCCACCCTGGGCCATGCCGCCGGGCGCATCCGCATCCTCGCGGTGACGGCACCCCGGCGGCTGCCGGCCTGGCCGGAGTGCCCGACCATGGGGGAGCTGGATTTTCCCGACCTGACCATCGAGCTCTGGAGCGGCCTGCTCGCACCGGCGGCGACGCCCCCTGGCATAGTGGCGCGCCTCGCCGTCGCTGCGGCCGGGATCACCCGCGAAGCGTCGATGCGGCAGCGCCTGCTGGCGCTGTCGCTGCAACCGCTGGGCAGCACCCCGGAGCAGTTCCGCGGCATCATCGCCGCGGAACTGCCGCTCTGGGCCGAGGTGGCGCGGAAAAGCGGCCTTCGCCTCGGGTGACGGCTATGCGCTTGGCGGCAGATCCAGCCGCACGGCGATGCCTTCCAGCCCCGGCACCGCCGGATAGCGCCGCATCACCTCCGGGTCGTGCCCGGGCACGATATGCTGCGGGCTGGGCGCCAGGCGCTTCAGGGTCTCGAAGCCTTCCAGCATCTCGCCGATGTGGAAGGCGGTGGTGAAGGGCCGGCCGGTCTCCATGTTCTCGTAGAAATGCGTCACGTCGGAGGCGAGCACCACCGTGCCGCGCTCGGTCGCCACCGTCACGCATTGCAGCCCGGCCGAATGGCCGCGCACCAGATGCGTGCGGATGCCCGGGGCGATCTCCGCATCGCCGTTCAGCATATGCACGCGGCGGCCGAAATTCAGCTTCACCATGCCGGCGATGTCGTCCGGCTCGAAGCTGTGCGACAGCTTGGGGAAGCGCATGTAGCGGCCGCAGGCGTAATGCATCTCCGCCTCCTGCAGGTGGAAATCCGCCTGCGGGAAAAGGTCGAAGCTGCCGACGTGGTCGTAGTGCAGATGCGTCAGGATCACGTCCTTGACGGTCGCCGGGTCAAGCCCGATGAGCTTCAGGCTCTCGGCCGGGCAGCGCAGCCATTGCCGCTTGCGGCGCTTCGCCACCGCCGCGGTGAAGCCGGCATCGATGACGAAGCTGCGCTCGGCGCCGACCACCGCCCAGATGAAGTAATCCATCGGCATCGGCCCGTCATGCGGGTCGCCGCCGATGAAATGATCGGACCGCATCGCCTCCCGATGGGCATAGCGGATGGCGTAGATGCGGTACATCAGCCGGCGTCCTTGGCCAGGACCGCGCGGATCGCCGCCGGGTCGACGGTGAAGGACACGCCGGCGCGCTCGTTCTGCAGCAGCATGGGCACCCGGCTGTCGCGCTGGCCCCAGCCGCGGTTCAGCGCCTCGGTCATCTCCTCCAGCACCAGGTTGCTGAGCCGCATCGGCACGCCGACCTCCTTGCCCAGGGCGCAGGCCAGCGAGACATCCTTGTGCCCCAGCCGCAGCGCGAAGGCCGGCGGATCGTAGTGGCCCGGAAGGTACTGGTCCGTGATGCGGTCGAAGGTCCGCTTACGGCCGAGCGCGCCCTGGCGGATCGCCGCCCAAAGCTCCAGCGGATCCATCCCCGCCTTCACGCCCATGGAAAAGGCCTCGGCGATCACCGTCTGGATGGCGTAGCCCGAGAGGTTGTGCACCAGCTTGGCGACGGTCGCGGTGCCGATGCCGCCGATATAGGCTGGCTGGTCGCCGAAGCCCTGCAGCACCGGCAGGTATTTGTCGAAGGCCGCCCGGTCGCCGCCGACCCAGATGGCCAGCTTCCCGGTCCGAGCCCCTTCCGGCCCGCCGCTGACCGGGCTGTCGAAGGCATCGCAGCCCTTTTCGGCGAAGGCGGCATGCAGGCGCTTGGCCATCGCCTGGCTGTTCGTCGACAGGTCGAAGAAGGCCATGCCCGCATGGGCGCCTTCCAGCACGCCATCCGGACCGAAGACCACCGCCTCCACATCGGGCGGGGCGGGAAGGGAGGCGAAGACCACGTCGGATTGCTCGGCGACCTCGCGCGGGGTCGCCGCCCAGGTCGCGCCATTCTGGATATGGGTGCCGGCCGATTGGCGGTGCAGATCATGCACAACCAGCTGGTAGCCGGATTTCTGCAGGTTGGCGGCCATATGGGCACCCATGGTGCCGAGGCCGATGAAGCCGATTTTCATGATGCGACGGTCCCCGGGGCTTGTGTTCCTTGGTCGATATCCTCGTAGACGTCGCAAGCGATCTGCGCCCCGGTCATTGCCGCCGGCCAGCCGGCATAGATCGCCATATGGGTGACCACCTCGGCGATCTCCTCCCGCGTCACGCCGTTGCCCAGGGCGCGGCGGAGATGCGTTGCCAGTTGTTCCTCGCGGCCGAGCGCGATCAGCGCGGCGACGGTGATCATGCTGCGATCGCGCTTCGAAAGCTGCTCGCGCTCCCAGATATCGGCATAGGCGACCTCGTTGGTCATCTGCACGAGCTTGGGGAATTGCGGGATCAGCCGGTCGCGCCGGCTGGAGGGTGGGGCTGCCATGGACGTCTCCTTTTGTGCGATCCTGCGCCAGGCGGCGCGGCGGCGAAAGGGGGGCAACTGCGGCGGAAAGGTGGCGTTGCTGCCTTGCCAGCAGCACGGCGTCGCCGTGCGCCCGCCACGCCCGGCTGCTTGATTGAAGTGACAGAGGCCGCTCGCCATCCCCCCACCTCTGACGAGGCCGCCATGACCCGCTCCATCACCAAGCTTGTCGCGCTATGCGCCATCCTCGCCAGCCTGGGCGGTTGCGCCGTCTATCCGGCGGGCGGCGGCTATTACGGCGGTGGCTATGGGCGCGGCGGCTATGCCTACGCGCCCGTCTATCGCAGCTATGGCGGCGGCTATGGCGGATACCGCGGTGGGTATGGTGGTGGTTACGGCCGGGGCTATGGGCGCGGCTACGGCGGCGGGCATGGCGGCGGCTGGGGCGGTCGCGGCGGCTGGCGCTGAGGCCAGCCGCCTTTCCTCACTGATCCTCTACGGGGCCGCGGCGCGGTAGCGGGCCAGCATCTCCACCCCCTCAGGCCCGGCGCGCTGGACCCATTCGGCGGTCTGCGTCTCACCGATCGCCTTCAGCTCCGCCATCATCGTCTCGCTCGGCGGCGGCAGCTGCATGCCCTGGCTGCGCAGCCGGTCGCCCATCGCCACTTCCGCCGCCTTGGCCATCTCCTTGCCGCGGGTAGCCGCCGTCGCCGCGGCGGCGAGCAGCGCCGCCCGGCTCGGCGCATCGAGCGCCTGCATCGCTCGGGTATTGGCGAAGACCGCATTCCGCGTCCGCATCCCACCCACATTGTACCAGTAACGCGTGAAATCCCAGGCGGTGACGTTCACCCCGGTCTGCGCCGAGGTGAACATCGACTGGATGACATTGGTGGCGAAGGCCTGGCTGACCTCCGCCGCCTGCACCGTCACCGGCGTCGCCCCCATCAGCTCCGCCATCCGCGCGGTGACGTTGTTGTAGGCGCGGAACCGGGTGCCGCGCAGGTCGGCCAGGCTGCGGATCTCGGTCTTGGCGTAGAAGCCCTGGGCGTCCCAATGCACCACGTACAGCAGGGTGAGGCCCTGCCGTTCCAGACGGGCGCGCACATAGGGCTCGGTCGCGGTGTTCAGCGCTTCCGCCTGCGGCCAGGTCCAGGCCAGGAAGGGCACGCCATCCACTTCGAAGAACGGATCCTCGTTGGAATAGGCGCTCAGCAGGATCTCGCCGAGCTGAACCTGCCCGGTCTGCACCCCGCGCTTGATCTGCGCCATCGGCAGCAGGGAGGCATTGGCATGCAGCTGGATCGTCAGCCTGCCCTCCGTCGCCTTCTCCACATCCGCGACGAACTGCCGGATGTTCAGGGTATGGAAATTCTCCGCATAGGGCGTCGCCATCACCCAGCGGGTCTGCGCCGCGGCAGGGACCGCCAGGGACGCCACCAGGGGCGCCGCAAGTCCAAGCAGCACCGCGAGGCCACAGGCCCCCTTGATCCAACCCGACATCTCATTGTCTCCCGGTCCTTGCGCAGCGGTGAGCGTTCCACACGCCGTATCGCTACCGCAAGGCTTGCAGCAGGCATTCACCCCGGCCAATGATCGCCCGAGGAGGCCCCATGCCCGATACCGCAGCAATCCCCGCCCGTCTGGTCATTCAGCAGCCTGAGGAGGCCCGCAGCTTCTGGCAGCCCGTCCCGGCCAATGGCTTCGTCCGCTGTATCCTGGACAGCGCCATGACCGGCGCCGAGACCCCCTTCGCCATGGGCACCCAGACCGTCGATCCCGGCTGCCAAGTGCGCGAGCACCTGCATGACGCGAATGAGGAGGTTATCCTCGTGCAGTCCGGGGAGGGCGAGGCGCACATCGAGGGCGCCATCCACCCCATGCGCCCCGGCACCTGCTTCTTCTTCCCGCGCGACCGGCCGCACAGCTTCCACAATACCGGCAGCGCGCCGCTGACCTTCCTGTGGCTGATCCTGCCGGGTGGGCTCGAGACCTTCTTCGCCCGCATCGGCCGTGCCCGCACCGAAGGAGAGGTTCCCCCGGCGCCCTTCGCCCGGCCGGAGAACGTGACGCAGATCGAGGCGGAGACGGTCTTCGGCCAGCTTTCCCATTAGGGAAAGCGACGCACGCGGCGGTTGCCTGGCCGGGCGGTAGACATCATCCTGGCGGCAAGATCAGGAGGAAACCCCATGCGCAACCTCGCCGGATTGCTGCTTGCCATGAGCCTTGCCATGCCGGCCGCGGCGCAACCCGCCCCAACCCAAGCCCCAGCCCCAAGCCCTGGCATGGCCTGGGCCACGAGCTGGGCCGCCTCCGCCCAGGGGCCCTATCCCGTGGGCAACCCATCCGCCCAGCCGGACCAGCGCTTCGCCTTCCCCGATCCGGCCCGCGGCGCCCGCGACCAGACCCTGCGGCTGATCCTCCGCCCCAGCCTCTGGGGCCAGCGCATCCG
>JAQGIA010000532.1 GCA_028291445.1 Belnapia sp. | reverse complement strand
CCTGGCCGGCGGCGGCGACGAGATGTGGCGCCGCATCGTCGAGACGCTGGGGCTGGAGGAGGCAGCGAAGGACCCCGCCTTCGCCACCGACAAGCTGCGCGCCGTCAATCGCGGCAGGATCAATGCGCTGCTGCAGAAGCCGCTGCTGGAGGATACCTCGGAGAATTGGATCACCCGGCTGAACCAGGCCGGCGTGCCGAGCGGCCCGGTCTATGCGATGGATCAGGTCTTCGCCGATCCGCAGGTCCGGCATCTCGGCCTGGAATGGGCGGTGCCGCATCCGCTGCTGGGGGAGCTGAAGCTGGTCCGCTCGCCGATGAACCTGGAGGGCGTGGCGCCGGCCCGCCGCCCGACCCCCGAACGCGGCGAGCATACCGCCGAGGTGCTGGCCGAATACGGCATCGGGCCTGAGGCGCTGGCCAAGCTGCGCGCCGTGGGAGCAGTCTGATGCGCATCGTCTCGGTCCGCGACGCGGTGGTGCCGATCGCCTCGGCCATCGCCAATGCCTATATCGACTTCTCCAAGATGACCGCCTCGGTCGTCGCGGTGACGGTGGAGGATGGCGCCGGCCGCAGCGCCACCGGCTACGGCTTCAACAGCAACGGCCGCTACGCCCAGCCGGGCCTGCTGCGCGAACGCTTCATCCCCCGCCTGCTGGAAACCCCGGAAGCGGCGCTGTCGCATGCCGATGGCGGGCTGGAGCCGGCCGGCGCCTGGGCGTCGATGATGAAGAACGAGAAGCCGGGCGGCCATGGCGACCGCAGCGTCGCGGTCGGCGTGCTCGACATGGCGTTGTGGGATGCGGCGGCCAAGCTGGCGGGCAAGCCGCTGTGGCGGTTGCTGGCGGACCGCTACCGCGCGGGCGAGGCGGACGGCGATGCCTGGATCTACGCCGCCGGCGGCTACTACTACCCCGGCAAGGGCGAGGCGGCGCTGGTCGAGGAGATGCAGCGCTACCTCGACCTCGGCTACGGCGTGGTGAAGATGAAGATCGGCGGCGCCCCCGGCACGCCGCTCAAGGCCGCGCTGCGCGAGGATGTCGGGCGGATCGAGGCGGTGCTGAAGCTGCTCGGCGGCGACGGCTCCCGCCTGTGCGTCGATGTCAACGGCCGCTTCGGCCTGCATGCGGCGCTGGCCTATGGCGCGGCGCTCGAGCCCTACAAGCTGCGCTGGTACGAGGAGCCGCTGGACCCGCTCGACTACGCCACGCATGCGACCCTGGCCGAGCATTACGCCGGGCCGATCGCCACCGGCGAAAACCTGTTCTCCATGCTCGATGCGCGCAACCTGATCCGCCACGGCGGGCTGCGCGCCGACCGCGACATCCTGCAATTCGACCCGGCGCTGTCCTATGGGCTGGTCGAATACCTGCGTACCCTGGCGATGCTGCAGGAGCACGGCTGGTCGCCGCGCCGCTGCGTCCCGCATGGCGGGCACCAATTCGCGCTGAACATCGCGATCGGCCTCGGCCTCGGCGGCAACGAGAGCTATCCGGAGGTCTTCGCGCCCTTCGGCGGCTTCGCCGACGCGACCCCGGTGCAGGACAGCCGCATCCGCATGCCGGATGCCCCGGGCATCGGCTTCGAGGCCAAGGCCAATCTCTGGGAGGTGCTGAAGGGGGTCTGAGCGGCGCTGGTCAGCTGCAACTCGGCAGCACGCGGAATTCGACGCGGCGATCGAGGATATCGCTGTCGTCGTCGCGGCCCGTGCCGATCAAGGTTTCCCGCGCGCCGACGCCGCTGGCGATGACACGTTCGGCCAGCGACGGCGCCGTGGCGACGAGGCGGTCGCGCACCGCATCGGCCCGCAGGACGGAAAGCCTTTCGTTCAGCGCCGCGGCGCCCGAGGCGCTGGCATGGCCGCGCACTTCCAGGCAACTGCCGCGCGCTTCCGCCTTTTCCGCGATGCGGCGCAGCCACATCGGATATTGCCCGGCGGCATCCGGCCCCGGCAGGAAAGCGGTCGAGCCGGAGCGGAACAGCAGCTTCACCGCCAGCCGCGTATGCCGCAGGCCATAATCGGCGAGCTGGCCGAATTCCTCCTCCGCCGCCGCATCCCGCCGCAGCCGGCGATTGACGAGGTAGAGGCCGTTGTGGACGCGGAGCTGGTCGCCCGCCGCCGTGTCGCGTGCCGCTTCGTATCGCGCCAGGGCCTCCGGGTAGCGGCCCGCCTCGAACAGCGCCATCGCCTCCTGCACCAGCGCCGCGGCCTGGATGCCGTTGATATAGTCGGGCGGGATGGCATCGCCGACCCGCGTCGCCTGGCAGGTATTCACATAGGCGCGGATGGCCGGGTCCTCCGACCAGGCCGGGCTGTCGCGGAAGACCCCGGCGGGGCTTGCATCCACCGCCTCGAGCTGGGCACGGGCGACGCCCTTGGCGACGGTGCGGCCGCTGCCGAGATCGGCGAGCACCAGGCAGAAGCGATAGGCGGCGCGTTCTCCGGCCGGCTGGTTCTGCGCATTCACCGCGGTGAAGGTGCCGACCATCACCAGCGGCTGCTGCGCCACGCTGGCGGCGGTGAAGGGCGCCACCTGGTATTGCGGATATTCGTTGCGCACCAAAGCGGCGATGGTTTCGCCGATCTGCCGGGTGGCGATGGACTGGTCGCCGGTCACGCCATCCACCAGCGGGTCGATGACGATGGTGCGGGGCGCTTCCGCCGGCAGTTTGGTGCTGAGCACGGTGGTCGCGGCGCGGCGCACCGCCTGGTCGAAGGGCAGGATGGGCGGCAGGGGCGGCGGTGGCGTCGGGGCGGGTGCCACGACGGCGACCGGCGCGGGCGGCGGCTCGGCCGG
>JAQGIA010000510.1 GCA_028291445.1 Belnapia sp. | reverse complement strand
TCCCGCGCTGCCGGACCGGTATCGGCCCCTCCTCGACGACGCGGTCTTCGCAACGCAGCGCGACCAGCCCGATGCGGGGCTGATGATCAGCCGGCCCTTCGCCGGCGGTGCCAAGGGGGAGTGGCTGATCGGCCTCAGCCGCCGCTGGACGCGGCCGGATGGCAGCTTCGGCGGCACGGCCGTGGTGACGCTGAAGCTGGATTTCTTCCGCGGCATCTTCGCCGGCATGGCGCTCGGGCCGGGCGGGCGGATAACCCTGTTCCGGGAGGATGGGATCGCGCTGATGCGCGGCCCCTATGATCCGGCGGCCATCGGCCGGGACTTCGGTCGCGGCACCGCCTACAGCGCCATCCCGACCGCGACCGAGGGCAGCTACCGCAGCATCTCCAGCCAGGATGGCATCGAGCGCTTTTATGTCTTCCACCGGCTGGAAGGCATGCCGCTGGTCATGAACCTCGGCCTTGGGGTCAAGGATATCGAGGCGGCCTGGCGGCTGCGGGCGCTGGCCATCGGCGGATCGACCCTGGCGCTGATCGCCGCCCTGGTCGGCGTGATGCTCCGGCTACGGCGTGAATTGGTGAGGCGGCAGGCGGCCGAGGCGGCGGCACGGGACAGCGAGGCCGGCTTCCGCCTATTGGCCGAGAATACCAGCGACGTGGTCTCCCGCATCAGCACCAAGGGCATCCGGCTCTATGTCTCGCCCTCGGCGCGGCGGATCCACGGCCGGTCGCCGGAACAGATGGTGGGCCAGCCGGCCATGGTGGATATCCATGCCGAGGACCTGCCCCAGGTACGAAGCGCCGTCGCCCGGCTGCGCAGCCGCGATGCCGATGGCGTCACGGTCACGTATCGGAGTTCGCGGGCCGATGGGACCGAGATCTGGCTGGAATCGACCTTGCAGACGGTCATCCAGCCGATCACCGGCCGGCCGGATGGGCTGGTCGCGGTCTCCCGCGACATCACCGCGCGCAAGGCGATGGAGAACCAGCTGACGGCCCTGGCCCGGCTGGATGGGTTGACCGGCGTCGCCAACCGGCGCGCCTTCGACGAGGCGGTCAGCCGGGAATGGTCCCGCTGTCTGCAGGCGGAGACGCCCATCGCGCTCATCATGGTCGATGTGGACCGCTTCAAGGCCTACAATGATCATTACGGCCACCCGGGCGGCGATTCCTGCCTGCGTGTGGTGGCGGCGACGGTCGGGGCGACGATCCGCCGGGCCGCCGATCTGGTGGCACGCTACGGCGGCGAGGAATTCGTCGTATTGCTGCCGGAGACCGATGCAGCGGGCGCCAATGCCGTGGCGCAGCGGTTGCGGGGCGAATTGGAAGCGCTCCAGCTACCGCATGCCGGAGCCGCCAGCGGCGTGGTGACCGTCAGCGTCGGGGTCGCCGCGATGGTGCCGATCCCGGGCCGCGGCGCACCCGGCCCGGAGCGGCTCATCGAGATGGCGGACCGGGCCTTGTACTACGCCAAGCAGACCGGGCGGAACCGGGTGGTCTGCGCCCCGGTGACCAGCCCGACCGCGCCATCCCCGGCCGCCTGAACGGCGCCCCGTTGAACGGGGCTTCGGCGGCTATTTGGCCGGCCGTGGCTGCAGGCCGAAGGCTGCTGCGATGCGCTGGGTCAGGGCCTCGTCCCGGAAGACCCGATGCAGCGAGCGATGCAGGTCGGCCTCGATCAGCAGGTCGCCGAGATGCTTGGGCTGCGGCACCAGATAGCGATGCGCGACCAGGAAGGCGACCAGGCCGCTGAGCACGAAGACGCCGGCCGGCTCGAAGTCGTCGTCGTTCTCGATCACCGCGGCAACCAGCACCTCCTTCACCCAAAAGATGGTCTGGACCAGGGCGGCGTAGCCGGCCTCCCTGTCGCCGGCCATCACCGCCAGGAAGGCGAAGCGGAAGCGGGCCCGCGAGAGTTCGAGCAGGCTCGGCCACAGATAGGTTCCGGCTTCGCGCAGCCTGATGTCCACCGCCAGCAGCGCCTCGAGCGCAGCGGCATGAACAACGTGGAAATCCGGCGAATCGGCGGCGACCGCGGCCTTGGCGCCGGCCCCCAGCGAGGCGACGGCCCGGCGGAAGGCATCCGCCGCCGCCTCACCGGGCTGGCTGGCGGCCTCGATCAAGCCGGGCAGGCCGGCGAGCGGGGCGGGGACCTCGGCAGGTGCCGGACGCTGGCGTGGCTTCCGCCGCGCCTGGACGAAATTCGGCGCGCCCACGTCGGAGGCGCCCTCGGCCAGGGCTTCCAGCACCCCGTGCCAATGCCCGTTCTCCGTCAGCTGTTTGGTTAGGATGGAAATATCGGCGATGGATGCCGAGAAGGACAGGGCGACGAGTTCTTCCCGGCTGCCTGCCTGCTCGATCTGGTTCAGGATGCTGGTGGCGGCGCGGACGGATTTCAGGACGGCGGCGATCTCGCTGAATTGGTAGCGGCCGCGTTGCGGGTCCTGAATCAAGCTGGCCTTGGCGCCGGTGCGGAAGACCTCGGCCACATCGGCCAGCAAAGCCTCGGCTTCTTCGCGGTTGCCGCGGGCCATTTCGGCCAGGGCGAGCAACGTGTCGCTGCGCGAGAAATTGGTATGCAGCAGCGACAGGCGCTCGAGGTGATGCCGGTAGGACAGCGTCTGGCGCAGGTAGCGGACGACCTCGGCCGCATTCTCCTGCAGGATTGCGGCATAGGCGGCGACCATGGTGACCGAGGTGGTCCAGCGCACCTCGTTGTCGTTCCTGCCGTATTCGGCCAGCAGGCCTTCGACCCAGCCCCAAAAGCGGGGATAATCGGGATCGGCTGGATCGAGACCTTCGACGATGCGATAGCCGATCGCGCAAATGGCCGCGGCGCGCAGCTCGGCGCGGCTGCCGCCATTCGCCAGCAGGCGCCGGGAGCAGAAGCGGATCGCTTCCGGATCGGGGATCCGCTTGCTGAGCGCCTGGACCCGTTCCAGGAATTCGTCGCGGGTCCGGATATCGACCTTGGACAGCAACGGGTCGGCGGGCAGGTCGAGCTGGCGATCGGGCCAGGCGATGGCGAGGCGATGCGCCAGGTTCGGTAGCATTTCCAGCTCGATCAAGGGAATCATCGTCACGGCGGCCTCGCCGGCCGGCAGCGGCGTGGCGAAGTCCTGGCCGCCGATGCTGACCTTGAAGACCGCATCCGGATCGGCATCGGGCGGCGCCTTGCAGGTCAGGATGAGATCGTGCCGGGTGAATTGGACCGTAACGGGAAACTGCATTGCGTCTCCGACGCCTTGCCGCGGTTGCCGGCCCTTTGGTCGCGACCGGCGCAGGTCGGCAGGGGTTGTTTGAGGATCAGTACTGGGTCTGGTTGCGAAGAACGGCGAGCACGCGGTCGACATCCTCCGGCGTATCGACCGCGATGGAATGGGACGACATCGGCACCATGCGCACCTCGTAGCCCAGTTCGAGGAAGCGCAGGATCTCGATATCCTCCAGCTGTTCGAGCGGGGTCTTGGTCGGCGTGGCGCTGAAGGCCCGCAGGGCATCCGGCGGAAAGGCATAGATGCAGATCTGGCGCCAGGATCTGACGAAGGCGAAGGTCTTGGTCGAGGGCACCCCGTTGCGCGACATATAGAGCAGCCGGCCATCCGGTCGCAGCACGACCTTCGGGATGGTAGGGCTGCGGAACAGGGCTTCATCCTCGATCGGGCAATAGCCGTTCAGGATCTGCCCGGGAAATTCCCGGGCGGCCTCGATGACGGCGGTGATGTCGTCGGGATTGAAGATCGGCTCGTCGCCCTGGACGTTGATGTAGAGATCGGCCTCGATCTGCTGGGCGACCTCGGCGACGCGGTCGGTGCCGGTGGCGCAATCGGGGGAGGTCATGATGACGTTCATGCCGTTGGCGTCGCAATGCGCCTTGATCCGCTCGTCATCGGTCGCGACGTAAACCAACTCCGGTGCGATGGCCTTGATGCATTGGAGATAGGTTCGCCGCACCAGGGTCTCACCCATGATGTCGATGAGCGGCTTGCCTGGAAGGCGCGAGGATCGATAACGGGCCGGAATCACGACGATCAGGCGCATCGGCGGCGAAATCCTTCCTGCAGACAAGTCGGTGGCACTCCGCCAGGCGCCTCGTCGTCAGCAAAGCCGCATCCTGTAGGGCGACCTCGCGTGGGAGGGGTAGCTGAGCGGAGATCCTCATCCAGAGGTGGCATGATAACGGGGGAATGAAGAGCCGGGAAGCCGACATCGGGTCATGGTTGGTAGTGCGGACCCGTGGTAAACCGCCATATTTATTAGCTATTAGAAACGATTAAGCTTAATAACAATATTCCTTAGTTTTTCGGCAATTGTTCGCGCTTTTCTTCTCAATTTTGAGCTTTTCGGCAAGAAACACCAT
Organism: Belnapia sp.; assembly: GCA_028291445.1. Lineage (GTDB taxonomy): Bacteria > Pseudomonadota > Alphaproteobacteria > Acetobacterales > Acetobacteraceae > Belnapia. Next base: position 373 of record JAQGIA010000510.1, on the reverse strand, counting down.
AAGTGGTTTTCTGGTTGACGACCCAGCCCGGATTGACTCGAGTTTGGGGTTCGAAGGCCTGCACCTGTTACGGCCGGCACCGCTTTGACCATCCTGGTCCCATATTCCGCCGCGAAGCACGAGGCCCCAATCCGTCGGAACGCCTCCATGGTCCGTGCATCGGATCGATGACTCGGCATGGGGCGACGTCCCCATCCCGTAGTCCCGGCCCTCGTCCGGCATGCGCTCAGCAGGATCGTCGGCCAGGCGCCGAGCTATAGCCGTCCAAGGCCGAGAAAGCCGATCTCATGTCCCGTGCTGCCATCGCCGCTGGCGAGGTCGGCGACCACTTCGCCAACGACGCTGCAGAATTTATAGCCGTGGCCGGAGCAAG
>JAQGIA010000494.1 GCA_028291445.1 Belnapia sp. | reverse complement strand
ACCTGGACCGGCTGGCGACCGAGGCGGATCCCGACGTGCCCGCCATGCGGGGCTGGCGGCGCGAGGTCTTCGGCGAGGCGGCGCTGGCGCTGAAGGCCGGCAAGCTCGCGGTCGGCGTCGAGGGGCGTAAGATCCGGCTGATCGCCGCCGGCTGACGCCACCGTCGGTTGCATTTCGGCCGACGACACTCCGAATTTGTGCGTTTCCGTAGGGAACCGATCCGCTTCCAGCCTGTTGGTCCTTTGGTTCGCCCTCGCCTCGTGGCGGCGGCGATCCGACAATGCCAAGGGGGATCGACCATGCGCACCCGAATTGCCGCCACGCTGCTCGCCATGGGGGGGCTTTGCCTTGGGCCGGCCATGGCCCAGCCGATGACGACGACCACGGCCCCGGCCGTTACCCATGTGCAGACCGTCGCCGACCTCGCCGCGGTCTGCGATCCCGGCTGGTCCGGCGTGCCCCGGCTGGAGGCGATCGCCTATTGCCAGGGCTTCCTGACCAGCGCCGGCCAGTACCACACCCTGCTGCACCCGGCCGGCGGCGCCCGCAAGCCGCTGTATTGCGTGCCGAACCCGGCGCCGACCGTTGCCGAGGCCGGCGTCGCCTTCGCCGCCTGGGCCCGCGCCAACCCGGCCCACAACGCCGAGCCGGCGCTCGATGGGCTGCTGCGCTTCGCCCAGGCCAGCTACCCCTGCCCGCAGCCGGCCGCGGCGCCTGCCCGCACCACCCGCCGTCCGGCCCGCTGAGAGGATCCCGATCATGCGCAGCATGCGTCTCGCCATTCCCGTCCTGGCCGCGCTCGCCCTCTCGGCCTGCGGCGGCCTCAACCAGACCCAGCAGCGGACCGCGACCGGCGCCCTCGGCGGCGGTGCCGTCGGCGGCATCCTCGGTTCGTTCAGCGGCAATGCCGGGCTGGGCGCCTTGCTCGGCGCCGGCGTCGGCGGCGCGGGCGGCTACCTGTACGACCAGTCCCAGCCGCGCGGCTACGGCGGCGGCTACGGCGGCCAGCGGGGCGGCCGGGGTGGCCGGGGCGGTTACTGAACCAGCGCCAGGCTGTAGTGCCGGGAGGGGCGTTGCCCCTCTCGCACTCGCTTCCGCAAAAGCCGGCAGGACTTTGGAAACCAGGGGCTTGATACGAAATCAAGCTCCGCGAACTCAGCCGTCCGCCACCTCGACCACCGCTTCCAACCCCAGCGCCGCACCCAATTGCTCGACCCGGCGCAACACGCTGTCGCCGGCGAAGACCCCGGTGCCTTCGCTCAGCCGCAGCACCAGCTGTCCGCCGCGCCGCTCCAGCGTGGTGCCGGCCAGCAGCGCCGGGGTGCCGCCGCAGAGCGTATAGGCCAGCCGCAGCGCAGCGCCGATCGCCTCCGCCCGGCGGATCGTCGGCGCATCCAGCAGCACCCGCGTCGGCGCCAGGAAGGCCGCGCCCGTCTCCGCTTCGTAGCGCAGCGCGGCGCAAAGCCCGAGGAAGGCCCGGGCATGATGGTCCAGCCCCACGCCATGCTGGCGCAGCACCCGCAGGAAGGCCTGTTCCGCCCGGTATTCCGGATGGTCGTGGCTGCCGATGTCGGACACCCAGCAGGCCGCCTCGCGCAGCCCGCGCGTCACCGGGTCCTGGTTCGGGAAGATCGGATCGGTCCAGGCGACCAGCGCCGGCGGCAATTCGGGCTCGCGCGCCCAGGCGGCGGCCAGGCCCCGGGCGGCCGAGAGCAGCGGGTCCTCGGCCCGTACCGCATCCGGCAGCAGCCGGGCGTACCAGCCCTCCCGCAGCCCATTGGCCGAGAAGACCACCCGCGCGGCGCCGGTCGCCCGCAGCAGCCGGCGCATCACCACCGCGGCGAAGGGCAGGTCGCCGAGCCGTTTCTGCGGCGCGCCCGGCATGCGCTCCAGCACCCGGCGGGAGGCCGCCATGACCACGCCGGAGAGGTCGCGCGCCTCGTCCCGCCGCAGCACGTAGTGGTGGACGATGGCCAGCGGATAGCCGGTCTGGACGATATGCATCCGCGCCAGCGCCCGCCAGGCGCCACCCACGAGGTACAGGTCGCGGCCGCCGCCCTCGGCCAGCCATGGCTGCGTCGCCAATTCGGCTTCGGCGATGGCGCGGGCGCGCACCACCTCGCCGCCGGCCCGCTCGGTCAGCCGGATCACGCCGATCGGCAGCGAGGCGGTGCGGGCGACGCGGCCCCGGGCCAGCCGCACCACCTCCAGGCTGCCGCCGCCGAGGTCGCCCAGGATGCCATCCGCACCGGGAAAGCCGAGCAGCACGCCATCGGCCGATAGCCGCCCCTCCTCCTCCCCGGTCAGGATGCGGATCTTGAAGCCAGGCAGGCGTTCATGCAGGGCGGCGACGAAGGCGGGGCCGTTGGTCGCATCCCGTACCGCCGCGGTCGCCACCACCTCCAGCGGGCCTGCCCGCATGGCCTGCGCCACGGCATGGTAGCGGGTGAGCACGGTCAGCGCCGGGCCGATGGCATCCTCGTTCAGCCGCCCGGTGGTCTGCAGCCCGCGGCCGAGGCCGAGCACCGCCTTTTCGTTGAAGATCGCCTGCGGGTTGCGGCCACGGCCCTCGAAGACCACCAGCCGGACGGAGTTGGAACCAAGGTCGACCACCCCGCAACGGGAGGATTCATGCGGCGCGGCGGGGTAATGGGGCGGAACATCGAGCAAACAGGGCAATCCTCAGTCTTGGGCGATACGGTCGGGCCGCGGCCTGCGCGGTGCCCCTGCGGCCCGGGCCTGGCGCTTCAACGCGCTGCCACGGCCGGAGAGCGAGGGGTTGGTCATGAAATATTCATGCGCCGAGACCGGATGCGGCCCCGGCGGCAGGCGGGTCCACTGGCCATCGGTCCCGAGCGCCCAGCTCTGCGCGGTATCCTTCAGGTTCACCACCATGATCTGGTCGAGGATCTGCGCATGCACCGTCGCATTCTCGACCGGCACCATGGTCTCCACCCGCCAGTCCATGTTCCGCGCCATCCAATCGGCCGAGGAGATGAAGACCCGCGCGCGGCGGGACGGCAGCCGGTGGCCGTTGCCGAAGATATAGATGCGGGAATGCTCCAGGAAGCGGCCGACGATGGATTTCACCCGGATATTCTCGGACAGGCCGGCGACACCGGGCCGCAGGCAGCAGATGCCGCGCACCACGCAATCCACCTTCACCCCGGCCTGGCTCGCCTTGTACAGCGCGTCGATCAGTTGTTCGTCCACCAGGCTGTTCATCTTCAGCCAGATGCCGGCCGGCTTGCCTTCCTCGGCGAAGCGCCGTTCCTGCTCGATCATGCCGAGCAGGGTCGGGCGGATGGTCAGCGGGGAGAAGGCGAGGCCCTCCATGCGGTCCGGCCGGGCATAGCCGGTCATGTAGTTGAACAGCCGCGCGGCATCGCCGGTCAGCCCGGGATCGGCGGTGAAGAAGGACAGGTCGGTATAGATGCGGGCGGTGATCGGGTGGTAGTTGCCGGTGCCGAAATGGGCGTAGCTGCGCAGCGTCCCGGCTTCCCGCCGCACCACCAGCGACATCTTGGCGTGGGTCTTCAGCTCGACGAAGCCATAGACCACCTGCACCCCGGCGGCCTCCAATTCGCGGGCGAGCGCGATGTTGCGCTCCTCGTCGAAGCGGGCCTTGATCTCGACGATGCCGGTGACCGACTTGCCGGCCTCCGCCGCCTCGATCAGCGCCCGGGCGATCGGGCTGTCGCGGCTGGTGCGGTACAGGGTCTGCTTGATCGCCACCACGTTCGGGTCGCGCGCCGCCTGGCGGAGGAATTGCACCACCACGTCGAAGCTCTCGTACGGGTGGTGGACGACGATGTCCTTGGCCTTGATCGCGGCGAAGCAATCCCCGCCGTAATCCAGGATCCGTTCCGGGAAGCGCGGCGCATAGGGGGTGAACAGCAGGTCGGGCCGGTCGTCCACGATCAGCTGCTTCAGGTCGTCGAGGCCGAGCAGCCCATCCACCACGAAGACGCTGCCGCGCTCGGCATCGAGCTCCTCGATGACGAAATCGACGATGTCGGAAGGGGTCGCCGCGGTCACGCTCAGGCGGATGGCGCGGCCCTTGCGGCGACGTTTCAGCGCGGTCTCGTAGGACCGCACGAGATCCTCCGCCTCCTCCTCGAATTCCACGTCGGTGTCGCGGATCAGGCGGAACAGCCCGTGCTCCGCCGGGATGAAGCCGGGGAAGATGCGCCGCAGGCTCAACTCGATCAGATCCTCGAGCTGGACGAAGCGGATCCCGCCCTGGCTCCCTGGGCTCCCGCCCCCCGAACTTCCGCCCACCGAGCTACCGCCCCCCGAGCTTCCACCCTCTGGGCTGCCCTCCGCCTTCGGCAGCCGGATGAAGCGCCCGATCTGCGACGGCAGCGGCAGCAG
>JAQGIA010000487.1 GCA_028291445.1 Belnapia sp. | reverse complement strand
ATGGCGACCGCATCACCGAATTGCCATCCGGCTTCCGCGTGGTCGCGGCCAGCGGCGGCGCGCCCTTCGCGCTGATCGCCGACGATGCCCGCCACTTCTACGGCACCATGTTCCACCCGGAGGTGGTGCATACGCCGCATGGCGCCGCGCTGCTGCGCAACTTCACCCAACTGGTCTGCGGCTGCGCCGGCGACTGGACCATGGGCGCCTTCCGCGCCGAGGCCATCGCCCGCATCCGCGCCCAGGTCGGCACGGGCAAGGTGATCTGCGGCCTCTCCGGCGGGGTCGATTCCAGCGTCGCCGCGGTATTGCTGCACGAGGCGATCGGCGACCAGCTCACCTGCATCTATGTCGACCACGGGCTGATGCGGGCCAACGAATCGGAGCAGGTGGTCCGCACCTTCCGCGACCGCTTCAACATCAAGCTGGTCCACCGCGACGCCAGCGCGTTGTTCCTCGGCCAGCTCGCCGGCGTCACCGACCCCGAGATCAAGCGCAAGACCATCGGCCGGCTGTTCATCGAGGTCTTCGAGGAGGAGCAGGCCAAGCTGGGCGGCGCCGATTTCCTCGCCCAGGGCACGCTCTACCCGGATGTCATCGAAAGCGTCTCGGCGACCGGCGGCCCCAGCGTCACCATCAAGTCGCACCACAACGTCGGCGGCCTGCCGGCGCATATGCGCATGCAATTGGTCGAGCCGCTGCGCGACCTGTTCAAGGACGAGGTCCGCACGCTCGGCCGCGAGCTGGGCATGCCGGAGGAGATCGTCGGCCGGCATCCCTTCCCGGGGCCGGGCCTCGCCATCCGCATCCCCGGCGAGGTGACGCGGGAGAGGGCGGATATCCTGCGCCAGGCGGATACCATCTACCTGGAGGAAATCCGCAACGCCGGCCTCTACGATGCCATCTGGCAGGCTTTCGCGGTGCTGCTGCCGGTGCGCACCGTGGGGGTGATGGGCGACGGCCGCACCTACGAAAGCGCCTGCGCGCTGCGCGCGGTGACCAGCACGGATGGGATGACGGCGGATGTCTATCCCTTCGACATGGGCTTCCTGACCCGTGTCGCCGGCCGCATCGTGAACGAGGTGCGCGGCATCAACCGGGTGACCTACGACATCACCAGCAAGCCGCCGGGGACGATCGAGTGGGAGTGATTTTTGCCGCGGCCGGCGTGATTGGAATCGGTACGAAATGATCCGCGTCGCTTTCGCCGCGCGCTGCGCCTGCCCGGCGCCGTAGCGCGCGGCGGCGGGCCGGGGCATGCTGCATCCGCGTTGCCCGAAGGATGCTCCGGATGCCCGATGCCGCCCTGCTTGCCCGTCTCGCCGCCGCGGTGGACGCCAATTTCGAGAAGGAGGTCAGCTTCCTCGCCGATCTGGTGAAATTTCCCAGCACCCGCGGCAACGAGGCCCCCTTGCAGGACTGGATGGCCCGCCAACTCGCCGCTCGGGGCTATGGCGTGGACCGCTACACCCTGGCCGAGGTGCCGCTCGCCGCGCATCCCAAGGCCAGCCCGATGGTCGATGCCAGCAGTGCCACCTCGGTCCAGGTCGTCGCCACCCATCGCGCCGCCAACCCCACCGGCCGCAGCCTGATCCTGCAGGGCCATATCGACGTGGTGCCGGAAGGCCCGACTGAGATGTGGACCTATCCGCCCTATAGCGCGACCATCAAGGACGGCTGGATGTACGGCCGCGGCGCGCACGACATGAAATCCGGCGTCGCCGCCATGATCTTCGCCATGGATGCGCTGAAGACCGCCGGACTCGAGCCCGCCGCCGATGTCCATGTGCAGACCGTGACCGAGGAGGAGAGCACCGGCAATGGCGCGCTCTCCACCCTGGTGCGCGGCTACCGGGCCGAGGCGGCGCTGATCCCCGAGCCCACCGGCGGCACCATCACCCGCGCCCATACCGGCACGCTCTGGTTCCGCATCAAGGTGCGCGGCGTGCCGGTGCATGTCGCCGTCGCGCAATCCGGCTCCAATGCCATCATGTCCGCCTATCATTTGATCCAGGCGTTGCAGGCCCATACCGTGACGCTGAACGAGGCGGCGAAGCGCAACGAGTGGTACGCCGGGATCGACAGCCCGCTGAAATTCAACCCCGGCATCATCCGCGGTGGCGACTGGGCCAGTTCCACCCCCGCCTGGTGCGAGGTGGATTGCCGCATCGGCCTGCTGCCCGGCGCCGATGTGGCGGAGATCCAGCGCGGGGTGGAGCGCTGCGTCGATCAGGCGGCCAAGACCGATAATTTCCTCGCCAACAACCCGCCGCTGGTCGAATGGCATGGCTTCCTCGCCGATGGCTATGTGCTGGAGCCCGGCACCGAGGCCGAGGCCGTGCTGGCCGCCGCCCATGCCCAGGTCTTCGGCGCGGCGATGCCGGCCCGCATCACCACGGCGGTGAACGACACCCGCTTCTACGGGCTGTATTTCGGCATCCCGGGGCTTTGCTACGGGCCGAAGGGGGAGGGGGCGCATGGCTTCGACGAGCGCACCAGCCTCGATCACCTGAAGCAGACGACGCTCTCCATCGCCGCCTTCATCGCCGATTGGTGCGGCGCCCGGCCGCTGGGCTAGGGTTTGCGCCGCCCCGGTCACCCTGCGCGATGCATGCCCCGGCAACCGGCCCTGCCGCCCGCACCCTTGCGGCCAACCCCTCGGGCCTGACAAACAGCGCGGGGTTGGCAGGAGGCCGGGGCATGGTCGGAGGCGGTCGGAGGGCGGTGACGCTGCTGGTGCTGGGCCTGCTGAGCCTGGCCGGGCTGGGTCTGGCCGGGTTGGGCGCGGCCGGGCCGGCCCTGGCACAACAACGTCAGCCGCGGGAAAACCCCGCGCCGCAATCCGGCAACCCCACCCTGCAAACCGAGCCGGGCGATTTTTGGGCCGATGTGCGCGCCTGGAACGAGGATGCCCGCCGCCGCGTCGAACGGCGCTCCGGTGCCGAGTCCCGTCGCTCTCCGGACCCGGGTGGCGCCGCGCCGGTGCCGCCGCGGCCACCGGCCGAGGGGCGCCCACGGCCGCGCCGCCCGGCCATCCCCCCTGCAATTCCTCCCGATGGCCAGCCCCGCCGCCCACCCGGCTAGCTTGTGGATCATGGGGATTATCCTGCCAAACCAGGGCGGTGCCTCGCCGCGGCAGCCGATGAAGCTTGACGCCGGCACCCGCGGCATGGGTTCATTAGGGAACATACAACGAACGCATAAGCCGTGCCCGGATTTCCCATCACCCCATCTTTTTGCAACCTGCTACCTGATGTGGTGTTAAGGTAGTCTATAGACGCCAATATCTTGTGTAAGGACGCTCCAGGATGCATGCACCGGTCCGGGGGATTGAAGGGGATGGAACCTTGTTCGACACGGTTCAGCTCGAAGGTCATCACCAGGTCCAGGTGGACCGTGCGCGCGATGCCTTGCTGACCGATTTCGGCAAGGCCACGCTCGATGATCGCTACCTGCTGCCCGGCGAGAGCTACCAGGATCTGTTCGCGCGGGTGGCCTCGGCCTTCGGCGACGATGCCGCGCATGCGCAGCGCATCTACGACTACATCAGCAAGCTCTGGTTCATGCCGGCGACCCCGGTGCTGTCCAATGGCGGCACCACGCGCGGCCTGCCGATCTCCTGCTTCCTGAACGAGGCCGATGACAGCCTCGACGGCATCGTCGGGCTGTGGAACGAGAACGTCTGGCTGGCGGCCAAGGGCGGCGGCATCGGCAGCTATTGGGGCAATCTGCGCGGCATCGGCGAGAAGGTCGGCCGCAACGGCAAGACCTCCGGCGTGGTGCCCTTCATCCGGGTGATGGACAGTCTGACCCTCGCCATCAGCCAAGGCTCGTTGCGGCGTGGCTCGGCGGCCTGCTACCTGCCGATCAGCCATCCCGAGATCGAGGAATTCATCGAAATCCGCCGCCCCACCGGCGGCGACCCGAATCGCAAGGCGCTGAACCTCCACCACGGCCTGCTGATCTCGGACGCCTTCATGCGCGCGGTCGAGGCTGACGAGGAATGGCCGCTGTGCAGCCCGAAGGACGGCGCGATCATGCGCACCGTCTCGGCGCGCGGGTTGTGGATCCGCATCCTCACCGCGCGGATCGAGACCGGCGAGCCCTACCTGATCTATTCGGACCATGTGAACAAGGCGATGCCGGCGCATCACAAGCTGGCCGGGCTCGAGGTGAAGACCTCCAACCTCTGCTCCGAGATCACCCTGCCCACGGGCCGGGACCAGCATGGCCGCGACCGCACCGCCGTCTGCTGCCTGTCCTCGCTGAACCTCGAGACCTGGTTCGAGTGGAAGGACAATCCGCGTTTCATCCCGGATGTGATGCGGTTCCTGGACAACGTCCTCCAGGAGTTCATCGATACCGCGCCGGACAGCATGGCCAAGGCGAAGTACAGCGCGATGCGCGAGCGCAGCGTCGGCCTCGGCGTGATGGGCTTCCACAGCTTTCTGCAGGGGTTGAACGTGCCCTTCGAGAGCGTGGTGGCGAAGGTCTGGAACAAGAAGATGTTCAAGCACATCCGTGAGCAGGCGGATTTCGCCAGCCGCGCCCTCGCCGAGGAGCGCGGGCCCTGCCCGGATGCCGCCGAATACGGCTTCATGGAACGCTTCTCGAACAAGATGGCGGTGGCGCCGACCGCCTCCATCTCCATCATCTGCGGCGGGGCGAGTGCCGGCATCGAGCCGATCGCCGCCAATGTCTATAACCACAAGACCCTGTCCGGCAGCTACATCGTGCG
>JAQGIA010000246.1 GCA_028291445.1 Belnapia sp. | reverse complement strand
GCGCGGGCCGAGGTCGCCGGCCGGGCCGCGGAGGCGGCTGCGGCCGAGGCGCTGCGGCGGGACGGCTGGACCATCCTCGACCAGCGCGCCCGCACCCCGGCCGGCGAGCTGGACCTGGTCGCGGAGCGCGACGGGCTGCTCGCTTTCATCGAGGTGAAGGCCCGGCCCAGCCTCACCGAGGCGGCCTTCGCCCTGGCCCCCCGGCAGCGCCGCCGCCTGCTGCTGGCCGGCGAATGCTGGCTGGCCGAACACCCCGGCCATGGCGCCGGCGGCATCCGCTTCGACCTGCTGCTGGTCGCCGCCGATGGCACCGTCCGGCGCATTGCCGACGCCTTCCGCGCGGGTGACGACCCGGCCTGACCCGCACCGCCCATCCCGGCCGGGCGGCACCACCGGGACGCTTCCGGCAACAACAGGCCCAAGCAATGCCCGGCATCACCCTCCGGGGCTTCGCCGGCTCAGGCTATTGCCGCACCGTGAAGAGGCTGCTCGCCGCGCAAGGCGTGACCAACTTCCAGCAGGCGCCGCTCAACGTCCTGGCGGGCGGCCGAGGCAGCCCGAGCACCTGGAGCGGCATATCCCGCGGTCTAGGGCGTCGCCGATTGGTGAGAACGCATCCAGGCGCTGCCGGGCTTCAAGGCCACGCAGCCCGAGCTGAACCAGGCGAAGGCGGGGCGGCGCCGCAGCCTCAGGCAAGCTCCCCCGCCAGCGCCAGCGCCAGCGCCACGGTCGCCGCCCGCACATCCGTCCGGTCGCCCGGAAACACCCGGCGCAGCACCCGCGTCGCGCCGCCTTTCCGCGCCGCGCCGATGAACACCAACCCGACCGGCTTGCCCGGCGTCGCGCCGCCCGGGCCGGCGATGCCGGTGCAGCTCACCGCCAAATCGGCGCCGCTGGCCGCCAGCGCACCCTCGGCCATCCGCCGTGCCACCGATTCGCTGACCGCGCCGTAGCCTTCCAGCACACCCCAGGGCACGCCCAGCATGTCCCGCTTGGCCTCGTTGGAATAGGTCACGAAGCCCCGCGTCACCACCGCGGAACTGCCGGGGATGGCAGTCAGCGCAGCGGCGATCAGCCCGCCGGTGCAGCTTTCGGCGGTCGCCAGGGTCAGGCCGGCGGCTTCGAGCCGCGCCAGCAGGGCGGCCGCGGCCTCAAGGGTGGAATCGGGCAGCATCAGATCGGCACCTCCGGCCAGAGATAGCGCAGCACCAGGATGGCCACGGCGCCCATGGCCCCGGCGACCAGATCGTCCAGCATCACCCCGGCGGCGCCATGCTTGCGGTCGGCCCAGCCGACCGGGCCGATCTTATAGACATCGAACAGCCGGAACAGCAGGAAGGCCAGCACGACTCCCCAGCCGGTCGGCGGCGAGGGCAGCGCCGCCAGCACCAGCAACTGCCCCGCCCCCTCGTCGATCACCACCCAGCCCGGATCGGCCCGGCGGTCATCCGCCAGCACCTGGCGCACCGCCCAATAGCCGGCCAGCGCCAGCGCCGCCGCCAGCCCGAGGCAGGCGGCCGGTCCGAGCAGCACCAGCGGCAGCACCAGCGCCGAGCCCCAGGTGCCCGGTGCCGGGCGGACCAGCCCGACACCGCCCAGGGTGGCCACGAATTTCGCCGGCGTCACGCCGATGGAGCCGAGGCCGTCACGCGCGGCGCAAACCTTCCGTCACGCCAGCCAGCGCGTCATCGGGTGATCCTGCGCCGCGGCCTGCGGGTCGCGGGCACGATAGATGGCCATGTTCTCGATCACCCGCTGGACGTAATTGCGCGTTTCGGAAAACGGGATCTGCTCGATCCAGTCCAGCATCGGCAACTGCCCGGCGCGCGGATCCCCGTAGGTGCCGAGCCATTCGTCGACCCGGCCCGGCCCCGCGTTGTAGCCGGCGATCGCATAGGGCAGCGCCCCGTCGAACCGTGCCAGCAATTGATCGAGGAAGGCCGCGCCCAGCCGCATGTTCAGCGCCGGGTCGGAGGTGAGCATGCCGACCGCATAGGGCAAGCCCTGGCGCCGCGCCACCTGCTGCGCGGTGCTGGGCAGCAGCTGCATCAGCCCGCGCGCATTGGCCGAGGAGACCGCCTCGGGGTCGAAATTGCTCTCCTGCCGGGTGATGGCCTGCACCAGCGCCGGCTCGCAGCCGGAGGCAGGAGCCGGGTAGGGAGCCGGCCAGCCGTCCTCGAGCAGCATCAGCCCGGTCGCCCCGGCCCGGCGCACCACCCAGACCGCGTGATCCGGCCGGCCGATGCGGGTGCCGAGCTTCGCCGCCAGCGCCTTCTCCGCCGGATCGGCGGCCAACTCCTCCAGCCGCAGCAGGAAAGTCCGGGCCCGCCGGGTCTCGCCGATATCGGCCAGCGCCAGCACCAGCCGGGCCAGCTCCTTGGCCGCGAAGCCGCTGGCCTGGCGGGCGGTCGGCGCCGGGGCCGGGGTGCGGGCGATGCGGGCGGCCAGCGCCGCGCCATCCTCGCCCAGCGCCAGCGCCGCGAGCTGGCCATAGAAGGCAAGGGGGAATTCCGCCGCAGCGGCATAGCGCTGCCGGGCGGCGGCGGCATCGCCCCGCGTCGCCAGGGCACGGCCCTGCCAATAGAGGCCGCGTGCCCGGGTGATCACGCTGCGGCTGCCCTCGGCCAGCCGGGTGAAGTGGCGCTCCGCCCCGGCCGGGTCCTCCAGCCGGCGCAGGGCGATGAAGCCGGCGAGGAATTCCGCGTCCTGCCGCGGCTCGCCCGGCACCTCGACGCCGTGCCGCGCGGCGATGGCGTAGGCCGCCTTGGCATCGCCCAGCCGCAGCAGCTTCCGCGCCATCACCTGGCGTTCCGGCCAGACGGCGCGGGCCACCTCCGGCGAGGCGACGGCATTGGTCGACCAGGCCTGCGCCGCCTCCGCGTCGCGGTCCCGCCGGCGCAGCCAGCGCGCCCGCTCGAAGGTCAGCGCGGCATCGCCGGCGGCGCTCGTCGCCAGCGCGGGGCTATCCGCATCCGGCCGGTCCGCCGCATAGGCCAGCCGGGCCGCCGCCAGCCCCTGCCGCGCCGGGTCGAGATAGGCGATGACCCGGCCCGCGGCGGCCGCCTCCCGCGTCAGGGCCAGCCGGTCGAACCGGCGCCAATGCTGGTCCGGCGTCAGGCTGGCGGCATTGCGGTCGAGGAAGCCGGGCTCGGCGCCGGGATCGGCCGGGGCCTCCTGCCAGCCGGTGCGGATGACCGTGGCGGCTTCCTCCGCCTTGCCCAGCCGGGCCAGCGCATCGGCCAGCCGTTGGTAGCCGTCGAGGCCGCGCGGCGCCCGCTCGGCGAAATAGCCGATGGCGAGGCGGTCGTCCGGCTCCGCCGCCAGCGCCTCCTCGGCCCGGCGGCCCAGCGCCTCCTGGCCCGGCCATTCCGGGTTGGCCAGGGCGAAGCCGGTGATCTCCGCCGGTGTCGCCGCCGAGCTGCGGGATTGCAGCCGCAGCCAGGTGACCAGCTTGCGGACCAGCGGATCGGCCGACTGCGCCACCGCATCCGCTTCCGCCCAGCGCTGGGCATTGGCGAAGGCCACCGCCTGCCGCCCGGCGGCGCGCATCGCCTCGGTGCCGCCGGGTGTGGCGGGTTGGGCGAGGGCCGGACGGCAAAGGCCCAAGGCGAGGGGCAGGGCGAGGGGCAGCGTGAGGGCGGTGCGACGGCGCATCGGCCGGTTGTAGCCGATGGCGGCCTTCCTGTCCCTTGCCGCTGCTGGCCCCTGCCATTAGGTTCCGCAATCCTGCGGTTTCGCAGTTTTCCAGCGGATCGTGGCAAGGAAGGGGAGAAGGTCATGTTCAAGGGATCGATGGTCGCGCTGATCACGCCGATGCACAGCGACGGGTCCCTGGACGAGAAAGCCTTCCAGGAATTGGTCGAGTGGCAGATCGCCGAGGGCACCGAGGGCCTGGTCCCGGTCGGCACCACCGGCGAAAGCCCCACCCTGACCCATGCCGAGCATAAGCGCGTGGTCGAGATGTGCGTCGCGGTGGCGCGTGGCCGGGTGCCGGTCATCGCCGGCGCCGGCAGCAACAGCACCGCCGAGGCGGTGGATTTCGCCCGCCATGCCAAGCAGGCCGGGGCGGATGCCACGCTGGTGGTCACGCCCTATTACAACAAGCCGACGCAGGAGGGGATGTTCCTGCACTTCATGGCGGTGGCCGATGCCGCCGACCTGCCGCTGTTCATCTACAACATCCCGCCGCGCAGCGTCGTCGACATGTCGGTCGAGACCATGGCCCGGCTGGCCCGCCATCCGAATATCGTCGGCGTCAAGGATGCGACCGCCAACCTTGCCCGGCCGCTGCATACCAGCCGCGCCTGCGGGGCGGATTTCATCCAGTTGAGCGGCGAGGACCACACTGCCCTGTCCTTCAACGCCGCCGGCGGCGTTGGCTGCATCAGCGTCACCGCCAACGTCGCCCCGCGCCTTTGCGCCGAGATGCACAAGGCCTGGCGCGCCGGCCGGATCGGGGAGGCCATGGCCATCCAGGACCGCCTCGTGCCGCTGCACGACGCGCTGTTCGCCGAGACCTCGCCCGGTCCGGTGAAATACGCCGCCAGCCTGCTCGCCAAGGGCAGCGACCATTGCCGCCTGCCGATGGCCCCGGTCGCCGAGCCGGTCCGCAAGCGGGTGCGGGATGCCATGGTTTCCGTAGGATTGCTCAATTAGCCCGGGTCCGATCGCCGAGCGGCGGTGCCGCGTCGTGTGGATCGGCCCCACTGACATCGGGTCCGATCGTCGAGCGGCGGTGCCGCGTCGCGTGAATCGGCCCATCGGATGAAATCATGGCCGAACCGAAGAAGAAAAAGACCCTCATCTCGCATGGCATCGCCTCGCAGAACCGGCGGGCGCGCTACGACTACACCATAGGCGAGACGATCGAGGCCGGCATGGCGCTGGTCGGGCCTGAGGTGAAATCGCTGCGGGCCGGCCGCGCCACCTTGAGCGAGGCCTGGGCCGGCGAGCGCGACGGCGAGCTTTGGCTGTTCGGCTGCACCATCCCCGAATGGCAGGCCGGCAGCACGGTGGCGAAATTCGAGCCGGGCCGGCCGCGCAAGCTGCTGCTGCACAAGAAGCAGGTGCATGAGCTCATCGGCTACATCGCCCGGGACGGCGCCACGATCGTGCCCATGCAGATCCACTTCAACGACAAGGGCCGCGCCAAGGTGCTGCTCGGCGTCGCCGAGGGCCGCAAGATGCACGACAAGCGCCACGCCATCGCCGAACGCGACTGGGCGCGGGACAAGGCACGGCTGCTGCGGGCGCGGGGCTAGACGCCCTGCATCGAGCCCCCCTTGCATCCGCCACCGGAACTGGCACGTAAGGCGGGCAGGAGTATGCGATGCCCGACGATGACAATGCCCCGGACGAGGTCCCGCTCACCGGCGCCATCCGCCAGAAGCTGGTCGAGACCAAGCAGGCCTGGGCCCGTGCCGGCCGCCTGCTGACCGGCATCCCCGGCAACCCCGCGCTGGACCGCCTGCCACCCGGCCAGACCCTGGTCAAGGACTGGCCGGTGCTCGACCTCGGCGTGCAGCCCGATGTCGCGCCGGACAAGTGGCGGCTTCGCATCGAGGGGCTGGTGCAGGCCCCGGTCCGGCTGACCCTGCCCGAATTCATGGCCCTGCCGCAGGCCGAGATCACCAGCGACATCCACTGCGTCACCCAATGGAGCCGCTACGACAACCGCTGGCAGGGCGTGCTGGCGCGCGATCTGGTCGCCATGGCCCGCCCCAAGGACGAGGCTCGCTTCGTCGGCTTCACCAGCTACGACGGCTATACCACCAACGTCCCGCTGGCCGAGTTCCTCGAGGAGGATGTGCTGCTGGCCCATAGTTGGGAGGGTGCGCCGATCACCCGCCAGCATGGCGGCCCGGTCCGCGTCGTGCTGCCGCGCCTCTACCTCTGGAAATCGCCGAAATGGGTCACCCGGATCGAGCTGCTGCGCGACGACCGGCCCGGCTTCTGGGAAGTCCGCGGCTACCACAACAACGGCGATCCCTGGCTGGAGGAGCGGTATGGTTGATGTCGCCGAATTCACCCGCCGGGGGGCGCTGGTCCTCGGGGCCGCGCTGATGGCAACCGATGCCGGCGCCGCTGCGCCCACCGCCTTCGACTTCCGCATGGAGGCCATCGAGGGCGGCCCGCTGGACCTCGCCGGCTTCCGTGGCCGGCCGATGCTGGTGGTGAATACCGCCAGCTTCTGCGGCTATACCCCGCAATATACCGGGCTGCAGAAGCTGCACGAAACATACGGACCGCGCGGCCTGGTGGTGCTCGGCGTGCCCTCGAACGACTTCAACCAGGAATCGGCCGATGCGGGGACCATCAAGCGGTTCTGCGAGGCCAATTACAGCGTCGAATTCCCGATGACCACGCCGGCGCATGTCCGTGGCGTCCAGGCGGACCCGTTGTTCGCCTTCCTCGCGGCGCAGGGCGGCGGCCCGCCGCGCTGGAACTTCCACAAATACCTGGTGGCCCGGAACGGCCGGACGATCCGCGGCTTCGCCACCGCGACGGGTCCGGACAGCCCCGCCCTTATCCAGGCGATCGAAGCCGCCCTCAGCGCTCCGGCAGCCTGACCGCCGAGATGATCACCACCGCGCTGGCATAGGGATATTCATCCGTCATCGTCAGCGCCACCTGGGCCACATGCCCCGGCGGCGTGATGGCCGCCAGCCGCGCCGCCGCGCCGCCGGTCATCTCCAGGGTCGGCTGCCCGCTGCGCAGGTTCACCACGCCCAGGTCGCGGAAGAACACCCCCGCGCGGAAACCGGTGCCGAGCGCCTTGGAGGCCGCCTCCTTGGCCGCGAAGCGCTTGGCATAGGTGCTGGCACGGATCTTCTCGGTCCGCCGTTCCGCCTTGGCGCGCTCCGTCGCGGTGAAGATCCGCTCCAGGAAGCGCTCGCCATGCCGGCCGATGGTCTGCTCGATCCGCCGGATATCGACGACGTCGTTGCCCACCCCGAGGATCATCCGCGCGCCCGCTCCACCCGCAGGTTATCCACCGGGGCCCGCAGGGCGCCCATGATGCGTTCCAGGTGGCGCAGGTCGCGCACCTCGATATCGAGGGCGATCTCGCAGCTTTCCGGGTCGCGATGGTTCACCTTCAGCCCGGCCAGCACGCCATCCTGCTGCGCCACCGTCTCGGTCAGCGAGGCGAGGGCGGAGGGCTTGTTGCGGGTCTCGACGATGATCCGCCCGACATGGCTGGCCAGCGCATCCTCGTCCCAGTCGATGTCGAGGAAGCGTTCCGGCGCCGCGCTGAAATTCTCGAGGCTGTGGCAATCCGTCGCATGGATCGTCACGCCCTTGCCGGTGGTGACGATGCCGAGGATACGCTCGCCCGGCAGCGGATGGCAGCAGCCGGCGAAATGATAGGGCATGCCGCTGACCAGCCCGGTCACCGGCATGGCGGCCAGGGCGCCGGCCGAGGCCGTGCCGCGCCCGATCCCCGGCCGTTCCACCCGGCCGCCCAGCAGCGGCCCGGCGCCCAGCCGGC
>JAQGIA010000468.1 GCA_028291445.1 Belnapia sp. | reverse complement strand
CAGGCGGATTGGCTGCTGCGCTTCTACGGCTTCGGGCTGGAGGAGATCCTCAGCGGGGGCGAGGCCGGGATGCTGGACCTGAGCATGGACCCGAAGCTGGCCTGGGCGCTGCGGCACCGGGGGGATTTCCCGGTGGATGTGAACAAGGCGCCGCGGGAGCGGCTGCTGCGCGTTCCCGGGCTGGGGACCAAGACGGTGGATCGGCTGATCGCGGCGCGGCGGCACCGCTCGATCCGGGCCGAGGACCTGGCCCGGCTGCGGCTGCCGCTGGCCAAGCTGCTGCCCTTCCTGGTGACGGCGGACCATGTGCCGCGCGGGCTGGACGGGCTGGGGCTGCGGCAATTGGTGGCGCCGCGGACGGCCTTCGCCCGGGCGGCGAAGCCGGTGCAGCTGGCCCTGCTGTGATCGGCGTGGCGGTCGGCGTGGCCTTGGCCGGACCGGCGGATTTCGCCGGCTGGCGCAGCGAGGCGCGGCGGCTGCTGGCGGCCGGGGTGCCGCCCGAGGACGTGGAGTGGCGGCTGGCCGGCGAGGTGCCGGGGCTGTTCGGCGGGGCACCGCTGCCTGAGGGCCATGCGGCGGCGAGCGTGCCGCGCGGCTTCCTCGAACTGGCCGAGGTCGCCATCCGGCACCGTGACCCGGAGCGCTTCGCGCTGCTCTATCGCCTGGTCTGGCGGCTGACGCATGGCGAGCCCGGGCTGCTGCAGGTGGCGACCGACCCGGAGGTGATCCGCGCCCAGGCGATGGCGAAATCGGTGCGGCGGGATGCGCATAAGCTGCATGCCTTCCTGCGCTTCCGCCTGGTCGAGACCGCAGCCGGGCCGCGCTACATCGCCTGGTTCGAGCCGGACCACCACATCCTGGAAGCCGAGACGGGCTTCTTCATCCGCCGTTTCGCCGGGATGCATTGGTCCATATTGACGCCGGAGGCGAGCGCCCATTGGGATGGGGTGGCGGTGCGGATGGCCCCCGGCGCGCGGCGTCAGGATGCGCCAGCCGAGGATGCCCAGGAAATCCTGTGGCGGGCCTATTACGCCAATATCTTCAACCCGGCACGGCTGAAGCCGGCGGCGATGCGGGCCGAGATGCCGAAGAAATACTGGAAGAACCTGCCGGAGGCGCAGGATATCGCCCGGCTGCTGGCCGAGGCGCCAGGCCGCGTGGCGGCGATGGTCGAGCGCGGCGCGACGCCGGCGGCGATACGGCGGCAACGGGCGCCGGTGGCGGACGTTGAGGCGCCCATGCCCGATCTATTCTCCCAGGACCCCGCCGCCGCCCTCGCCGCATTGAAGGCCGAGGTGCTGGCCGACCGCGGCCCCCTCGCCGAGCACGCGACCCAGGCGGTATTCGGCGAGGGACCGCTGGGCGCTGCGCTGTTGTTCGTCGGCGAGCAGCCGGGTGACGAGGAGGATATCGCCGGGCGGCCCTTCGTCGGCCCGGCCGGGCGGATGTTCAACCAGGCGCTGGTCGAAGCGGCGGTGCCGCGTGAGAAAGCCTATGTCACCAATGCGGTGAAGCATTTCAAATTCACCCCGACCGGCCGGCGGCGGCTGCATCAGACGCCGGACGCGGGGGATATCGCCCATTACAAGCCCTTCCTGCGGCGGGAGGTAGAGATCATCGCGCCGCAGCTGGTGGTCTCGCTGGGGGCGACGGCGCTGCGGGCGCTGACCGGCAAGGCGATGGCGATCAGCAAGGTGCGCGGCACGATGATCCGGACCGAGGATGGGCTGCCGCTGTTCCCGACCGTGCATCCCTCATACCTGCTGCGGCTGCCGGATGCCGAAAGCCGGGCGCGGGAATACGACCGCTTCGTCGGCGATCTGAAGGCTGCCTGGCGCGAGGTGCAATAAGCGCCGGGACTTCGGGCGGGATCGGGAACGGTAACCCCGGGTCCACGTTTAGCCGCGGCTGACAGGAGCTTATTCCATGAACAACATCATCTATATCGTCGGTCTCGTCGTCGTCGTGGCCGTGCTGAGCTTCTTCGGACTTCGTTGAAGCCAAGGCGGCCCGGCCCAGGGTCCGCGCTCAGTGGTGCTGCGCGCGGCCCGGGGTCTGCGACATCCTGTCCACAAAGGCGATGCCGATCGCCGACAGGATGAACAACGCGTGGATGATGGTCTGCCACATGATGCCGGCTTCGGTCGTGGTGCCGCGCTCGGTGCCGAGGTTGCTGGCGGCGATGAAGGTCCGCAGCAGATGGATGCTGGAGATGCCGATGATGGCCATCGCCAGCTTGATCTTCAGCACCCCGGCGTTGACGTGGCTGAGCCATTCCGGCTCATCCGGATGCCCGGCCAGATGGAGCCGTGAAACGAAGGTCTCGTAGCCGCCGACGATCACCATGATCAGCAGGTTCGAGATCATCACCACGTCGATCAGCCCGAGGACGATCAGCATGATGTCCTGTTCGCCGAAGCTCCCGGCATGGCTGACGAGGTGCCACAACTCCTTCATGAAAAGCAGGACGTAGATGCATTGGGCGACGATCAGCCCGAGGTAGAGCGGCAATTGCAGCCAGCGTGAGCCGAAGATGAGGGCCGGCATCAAGGAGAGCGGCGGGCGCGCGGGCTTATCGGCCATGACAATCCTGTTAGTTTACAGGACCGCTGGATAGGCGAAACGGCCGGTCATTCCAAGCGCGACGGTGGCTCAGACGAAAGTCAGGAGCCGTCGCGGATTGCCGGTGGTGATGGCGGCGATCTCGGCCTCGGTGAAGCCGCGCGCGGCCATCATCGGCACCACGTTCTCGAAGATATGGCCGTAGCCATGGCCGCCCCAGCGGGTGAGGCGGGTGCGGTAGCAGATGTCGTGGCTGATGACGACGCGGTCGAGGTGCCCACGGGCGATCAGCGCGCGGATCATGCGCAGCCGGATGGCGTCGTTCGGCATGTCGATGTCCGACAGGCCGTAGTAGGCGGCCTCCTGCCCGAACAGGTCGAATTCGACGACCACGCCGCTATCGGCCAGGCGCAGCAGCCGTGTCTCGTCGAAGATGGTGCGGTCGATGTGGCTGATGATGACGCGCGAGGCATCGGCCCCGGCGGCCCGAACGAAGTCGGCGACTTCCTGCGGCTGGTCCGGGTCGCGGCCGGGATGGACGTTCAGCGCCGCGCCGGTTTCCGTCATGGCCAGCAGGGCGCCGGCCATCACCCGCTTCTCCTGCGCGGTCCAGGGGGCCTGGCAGCCGATCTCGCCGATGATGCCGGCGCGGACCTCGGTGCCCCAGGCGCCGAGCTGGATCTGGTCGATCATCTCCGCGGCGAAATCCTCCGCGCTGCGGGCGGCATTGGCCGGGTCCTGGTATTCATGGACGTAGTGGCCGCAGCCCATGACGATATGCACCCCAGCTTCGGCCGCCAGCCGGGCCAGCGCCGCCGGGTCGGGATCGAGCCCGCCGCTGCTGAGCTCGACCAGGGTGCGGCCGCCGGCGGCGCGCATGGCGGCGAGTTCGCCGGCGGCCGTCGGCTCGTGGCGGAAGCGCAGGTTGCCCGGCGCCTTGCGCTTGCGGCCGT
>JAQGIA010000460.1 GCA_028291445.1 Belnapia sp. | reverse complement strand
ACGACGACCTCCAGGTGGTGGTGGTGCGAACCGAACGGCGCACCGACTACGAGGCGAAGCTGCAGAAGAAGACGCTGACCAGCGGCTGCGCCCAGGGCACCGCCTTCGGCGACCTGCTCGAAGATTTGTCCACGGCTCGCCTTCCGCTGTCAGGCGAGTTGCGGACTTCCTGGCTCTATGGGCTGCTGAAGGCGATCAACACCCTGCCGACGCTGTACCTGGAAGCTGGCGCCATCCATGGCTGCGCGCTCTGCCGGGCGGCGGCGCCGCTGGTCTACATGGAGGATGTCGGCCGGCACAACGCGGTGGACAAGATCGCCGGCTGGATGTTCCGCAACGCCTGCGACCCGGCCGACAAGATCTTCTACACCACCGGCCGGCTGACCTCCGAGATGGTGATCAAGACGGTGCGGATGGGCATCCCCATCCTGATCTCCCGCAGCGGCTTCACCGCCTGGGGGGTGGAGCTGGCGCGGGAGGTGGGGCTGACCCTGATCGGCCGCTGCAAGGGCCGCCGCTTCGTGGCGTTGGCCGGCGAGCAGCGGATCGTCTTCGACGCCGACCTCGCCCAGGTGGCGGAGGAAAGCCCGAAGCACTGGCGCCAGGGGGGGCGCCAGGGGGGGCACCAGGGGGGGCACCAGGGGGGGCACCAGGGAGGCAGCCGCGATGACTGAGGTGGTCGCGGTGGTGCTGGCCGGCGGGCTGGCGCGGCGGATGGGCGGCGGCGACAAGCCGCTGCGGCTGCTCGGCGGCCGGCCGCTGCTGGCGCATGTGCTGGAACGGGTCGCGCCGCAGGTGGCTGCCGTCATCCTCAATGCCAATGGCGATCCCGCGCGCTTTTCCGGGTTCGGCCTACCGGTGGTGGCGGATCCGCTGCCGGATTACCCGGGACCGCTGGCCGGGATATTGGCGGGGCTGGATTGGGCGGCGGCGCATCGGCCGGCGGCGGCGACCGTGCTGTCGGTGCCGGGGGATGGCCCCTTCCTGCCGCCCGACCTGGTGGCGCGGCTGGAGGCGGCGCGGCGCGCTTCCGGCCTGCCGCTGGCCTGCGCCGCCTCGGGCGGCTGGACCCATCCGCCGATCGGGCTGTGGCCGGTCGCGCTGCGCGGCGAATTACGCGCGGCGCTGCTGGCCGGGGAGCGCAAGATCGACCGCTGGACCGCCCGCTTCGGCTGCGCCACGGCGGAATGGGAGGCCCTGCCGGTCGACCCCTTCTTCAATGCCAATGCGCCGGAGGAGCTGGCAGCGGCGGAGGCGCTCTTGCCTTCGCTTACCGCCGGACCCATAGGCTGAGCGACCCGCAGAGGAGTGCCGCCGTGAAGCCCTTCGTCATCGGCCTGGTGGCCGCCGCCAGCCTCGCCGCGCTCGCCGCCCTGGTGCTGGACGGCGAATTCCAGCGCAGCGCCACGGATCACTTCCAGACGGAATCCGTGCGGCTCTAGTGCCGGGCTTCCTGCGCCGGCATTCCAACCTGCTTATCATCGGCGGCATCGGCCTCGTCGCCGGTGCGGCGGTCTATCGGCTGCACGGCCCGGCCGGCATCGGCCGGGCGATGGAGACGGCCGCCGGCGTCTTCCTCGGCGTGCTGCCGGCGATGCTGGCCGGGCTGCTGCTGGCCGGCAGCCTGAAGCAGCTCATCCCCGCCGGGGCGCTGGCGAAGTGGATGGGCGCCGAAAGCGGCTGGCGCGGCCTCGGCGTGGCGACGCTGGCCGGGATGGCGATGCCGGGCGGGCCGATGGCGGCCTTCCCGCTGGTGCTGGTGCTGGCCCAGGCGGGGGCCGACCGCGGCGCGCTGATCGCCTTCATCGTCGCCTGGGCGCTGAACGGCTTCCAGCGGGTGCTGGTCTGGGAAGTGCCGCTGCTCGGTGCCGATTTCGCCATCCTGCGCTTCCTCTGCGGCCTGCCGCTCGGCTTCATCGCCGGCGCGCTGGCGCGGCGCCTGCCGATCGACTGGGTTCCGCCGGGGAGCCAAGCTGGGGGCCAGCGGCCATGACGCCGGGACAGATCCTGCTGTTCGTGGTGGCGCTGGTCGCCTTCGGCCTGGCGCTGCGGCGCGGGGTGCCGACGGCGCAGCGGGCGCTGCGGGACACCGGGCAGACCATCGGCCGGGTGCTGCCGCTGCTGCTGGTGGCGCTGCCCATGGCGGCCTTCCTGGCGGAGCTGATCCCGCCCGATGCGGCGGCGGGGTGGCTGGGGCCGGAGAGCGGCCTGCCCGGCATCATCGTCGCCAGCTTCGCCGGCGGCTTCATCCCGGGCGGTCCCTTCGTCTCCTTCCCGTTGGTGCTGACCTTCATCAAGGCCGGGGCCGGCGGGCCGCAGATGGTGGCGCTGATCACCGGCTGGGCGATCCTCGGCTTCCACCGGGTGATCGCCTGGGAATGGCCGGTGCTCGGCGGCCGGTTCGTCGCCATCCGGCTGGCGGCGTCCTTCGCGCTGCCGGTGCTGGCCGGGGTGCTGGCGCAATGGCTGCTGCCGTGGTTCCCGCATGCGCTGATCCGGCCCTGACGCCGGGGAGAGCGCTACCAGGCGGGGCTACCTGACCAGCACCCGCTCCGGTCCCCCAGGTTTGCGCAAGGCCCTTCCGGCCTCCGGCGGCTTCCGGCGAAACAGTTTGAGCAGGCGGGTCTCCCTCGGTCGTGGAAACCTTCCTAGGCGTGGCGCCGGTTGGCGAAGCCTCATGCCGCGTTCATTGTAACGTTGAACCGCACCGGCCTGCGGCGGGGCAGCGGCATGCTGGCGCTGGCGGGCGGCTTCCGGCATGGTCCGGCCGCCATGGACCTGCCCCCCCCTTGCCTGGACTGGGATGCCCTGCTCGCGCTGCGCGACGCGACCGGCGGCGCCCGCCCCACGGCCCTGCCACCCTGGACCGCGCTCTTCGCGCCGCTGCTCGCACCACCCGCCGCCGCTGATGGCTGCTTCGTCATCGGGCGGCTGGCGCAGACCCTGGATGGGCGGATCGCCACCGCCTCCGGCTCGTCCCAGTGGATCGGCGGACGAGGCGACATCCTGCATACCCACCGGCTGCGGGCGCTGTGCGATGCGGTGGTGGTCGGCGCCGGCACGGTGCGGCACGACGACCCGCGGCTGACCACGCGCGAATGCCGCGGCCCCGATCCGGTGCGGGTGGTGCTGGACACCGACCGCAAGCTCTCGGCCGACTACGGCGTGTTCCGCGACGGGCCGCCGACCCTGCTGCTGGCGGCCGAGGATGCCCCGGGCAACGCCCGGCTTAACCACGCTGGCGGCGCCCGGCCTGACCACGCTGGCGGCGTCCGACCTGGCCACGCTGGCGGCGACCGGCTCGGCCGGGCCGAGGTGGTGCGGCTGCCGCGCGATGCCGCGCATGGCGGGCTGCTGATCCCGGCGATCCTCGCCGCGCTGGCGGCGCGCGGGCTGCGCCGCATCTTCGTCGAGGGCGGCGGGGTCACCGTCAGCCGCTTCCTGGCGGCGGGCTGCCTCGACCGGCTGCATGTCACGGTGGCGCCGGTGCTGCTCGGCTCGGGCATCCCCGCCTTCACCTTGCCGGAGGCGGCCCGCATCGCCGATGGGCTGCGCTTCGCCTGGACGGTGCATGCGCT
>JAQGIA010000453.1 GCA_028291445.1 Belnapia sp. | reverse complement strand
GTTCACCCATATCGGCGTGGAGCCGAGCGCGCAGAAGATCCTGGCGCTGAAGTCGAGCGTGCATTTCCGGGCGCATTTCCAGCCGATCGCCGAGCAGGTGATCGTGGTCGCCGCGCCGGGCCCGGTGGTGGCCGACCCCGCGAGGCTGCCCTTCACCACTCTCCGCCCCAGCCTGCGCCTCAGGCCGGGGGCGACTCGCTGAGCGGCTGCTGGGCGGCGAGGACTTCCTCCACCGCCGCATGGCGCGGGATGGGGGCGACGGCGCCATAGCCGGTGGTCGATAGCGCCGCCGCCGCATTGGCGTAGCGGGCGGCGTCCAGCGGCGCGGCGCCGGCGACGAAGCGGGCCAGGAAGGCACCGGCGAAGGTATCCCCCGCACCGGTCGCATCCACCGCCGCCACCCGCAGCCCGGGCAGCCGGTCACGCCGGTCCGGCGTCGCCACCAGCACGCCCTCGGCGCCCAGCTTCAGCAGCACCAGCGGGCAGCCGAGCCGCAGATAGGCATCGGCGATGGCATCCGGCGTCTCCAGCCCGGTCAGCGCCTTGGCATCCTCCAGTGAGGGCAGCGCCACATCGGCTTGGGCGATCGCCGCATGGATCACCGCCGCCGCCCGCGCCGCCGGCCAGAGGCGCAGCCGCAGGTTGGTGTCGTAGGACACCCGGGTCCCCGCTGCCTTGGCAAGGCCGATGGCATGGAAGACCGCATCGCAGGCGCTGTCCGAGATCGCCTGGCTGATGCCCGAGACATGCAGCAGCCTGGCCGCGCGGATCGCCGCTTCCGGCACATCCTCGGGCCGGTAGCGGCTGGCGGCGCTGCCGGCGCGGTAGAAGGTGAAGTCGTGGCCGCTGTCGCCATGCGTCACCACATACATGCCGGTGGGCGCATCGGCTTGGCGGCGGACATGGGTGGTATCGACCCCCTCCCGCCGCCACAGCGCCATGAGCCCGTCGCCTGGACGGTCGGTGCCGATGGCGGTCAGGTAGCCCACGCGGGCGCCGCTGCGGGCGGCGGCGATGGCGGCGTTGCTGGTGTCGCCGCCATGGCCTTCGAGATAGAGCACGCGGCCATCGGCGCCGGCCGGCTGCTGGTTCAACTCCAGCATCGGCTCGCCCATGCAGAGGATTTCAGGGCTGGCGGGCATCAGGCCTGCTCGATGCCAAGAACTTCGCGCGCCGCGCGGAGAATGGCGGCTTTGTCGCCGGCGGCGATGCGGGCCTCGTCCACCAGCCTGCCGCCGATGCCGACGAAGGCGGCGCCGGCCGCCAGATAGGCCGGCGCATTGGCGGCATCGACCCCGCCGGTCGGGCAGAAGGCGACATCGGGGAAGACCGCCCGCACCGCCTTCACATGCGCCGGGCCGCCGGCCGAGCTAGCGGGGAAAATCTTGACCACGTCCGCCCCGGCCGCCAGCGCGGCACGGATCTCGGTCGGGGTCATGGCGCCTGGCATGGCGCAGGCGCCGGCGGCGCGGGCCAGGGCGATGACGGCCGGGTCCACCCAGGGGGTTACCAGGAAGCGCGCCCCGGCGGCGAGGCAGGCCTCGGCCGCGCGCTCATCCGGCACCGTCCCGGCGCCGACCAGCAGGCCGGGCTCGGTCGCCAACTCACGGATCAGCGCCACCGCGTCGGGGGTGGTGAGGGTGATTTCCAGCACGGTCATGCCCGCCTCGCGCAGCCAGGCGCAGGCGATGGCGGCGAGGGCGGCGGTGGAGGTGCGGATGACCGGGACCACACGGGCCCGGCGCAGCACCGGCAGCAAGGGATGGCTCATGGGTATCGCGCTCCGCTCCCACGGCGCAACGGCGCCGCTGCCTATCGGGAGCGCGATTCGGGCCTGGCCGCAAGGGGCCGCGCGGTAACCATCCGCCGGGGGAGGTGGCACGCTTGCCGTGGTGGACCGGTGACCGTCCGGTCGAGGGGCTTTCGGTGTCGCAGGCCAGTCCGGCTCCACAACTTGCTTCAGCCGCCGGTCAAGCGGCGCCAGGGCGGCCAGGCCTCCACCAGCGCGGCCATCGCCGCATAACCGGCGGCATCCGGGTGGACGCCGTCGCCGCGTGCCGCCCCGGCGCGCCAGGCATGGCTGGCCGAGAGCGCCGCATGCAGCGGCAGGAAGGGCACGCCGAGTTCCGCCGCGACCGTCGCCAGCACCGGCTCCAGCGCCGCCACCCGGGCATCGTGCGCGGCATCATGCGCCAGGGGCGGCAGGCCGAACAGCAGCACCGGCCAGCGCTCCATCGCCCAGCCGAGCAACTCCCGCGCATTCGCCGCCGTCGCCTCGGGCGGCACCCGCGGCATGCCATCCTCATGCGTCGTGTCATTGGCTCCGAAGCAGAAGACCACCGCCGCCGCATCGCCGGCCCGCAGCAGCCGGGCCAGCACTTCGGCCTCGGCACGGCGGCGGATATCGGCGCTGGTGTCGCGGCGGACCCCGAGATTATAGGCGGTCAGCGCGACCCCCCGATGCCAGGCGCCGGCGGTGACCCGGCCGACCCAGCCGAGCGCGGTCTCGTCGCCCGCCCCGGCGGTGAAGCTGTCGCCGACGAAGCAGATCCGCAGGTCGAGGGTCATGGCGCTATTCGTATTGCGGGTCGATCGGGATGCGCAGCGCCTCGGCCAGCCGGTTGGTTTCGGCCGCCATGCCGACGATGGCGATGAGCTCCCGGTACATCGGCTCGGACATGCCCTTGGCGCGAGCGGCGGCGGTATGGCTGGCGGTGCAATAGGCGCAGCCGCTGGTCATCGAGGATGCGAGGTAGAGCAGTTCCTTCACCAGCGGATCCAGCACGCCGGGAGCCATGACCTGGCCCAGGCTCTCCCAGGTGCGCTTCAACCCGACCGGGTCGACCGCCAGCGCCTTCCAGAAATTATTCACGTCGGTGGTGCCGCGCGCCGCCATGATGGCGTCGAAAACCTCGCGTACCTCGGGCCCCGCCTCGGCGTATTCGATGAGCCGGGGCATCAGGCCGGTTGCTCCGGCGCTGCCGGGCCAGGCTGCCGGGCAATCCGTCGGTGCGTGACACAGGTAGCCGGTCGGACGCCTGCCGCGCCATCGCCGATGTGCAGGTAACCCATCCCAACACCTCCCGCGGGGCCTGCTGCCCCCATCGAGCAGCAGGATGCGGAACGCCAGGCGATCGGGGAAGCGTAATATAGGGCGCAGGCTCCGGCGGCGGGGCATTGCCCGCCGCCGGCCCCGCCTCAGTACATGTGCTGGCCGCCGTTGATCGAAAGCGTCGAGCCAGTGACGAAATCCGCCTCGTCGGCGGTGAGGAAGACCACGCCGCGGGCGATGTCGTCGGCGGTGCCGAGCCGGCCGCGCGGGATGCGGGCGATGATCTTCTCCAGCACGTCGGCCGGCACCGCGCGCACCATCTCGGTATCCACATAGCCGGGGGCGATGGCGTTCACCGTGATCTGGTTGCGCGCGCCTTCCTGGGCCAGCGCCTTGGTGAAGCCGTGGATGCCGGATTTGGCGGCGGCGTAATTCACCTGGCCGAGCTGGCCGGCCTGGCCGTTGATGGAGCCGATATTGACGATGCGCCCGAATTTGCGGGCGCTCATGCTGTCCCACACGGCCTTGCAGGTGTTGTAGCAGGAACCGAGGTTGGTATCGATCACCTCGTCCCACATCTTGCGGGTGAGCTTGCGCATCATCGCATCGCGGGTGATGCCGGCATTGTTCACCAGGATATCGATGGGCCCGTGTTCGGCCTCGATCCTGGCGACGGCGGCGACGCAAGCCTCGAAATCGCCGACGTCGAATTTGACGCAGGGGATGCCGGTGCGCTCGGTGAAGGCGGCGGCGGCGGCATCGTTGCCGGCGTAATTGGCGACCACCTGGCGGCCTGCGGCCTGCAGGGCCTCGCTGATGGCCGCGCCGATGCCGCGTTGTCCCCCCGTGACCAGTGCAACTCGTGCCATGACGCGCCTCCCTTTGTGGTTCGCGGGGGTAAGGTCAACCCGGATCGCGCTGCGGGAGCAAGCGCCAAAAGCAGAGGCATTGCCACCATGCCTCGCGCGCTTGCATCCTGGCCGGGCGAGGGCTACCCGCTGCCGCGCCGCACCAAACCGGAGCCCGCCATGCCGCTGCACGACCTGCCCCGCCGAAGCCTGCTGCTGGCCGCCGGCGCCGCCGGGGTGTCGCATCCCATCGCGGTCCAAGCCCAAGCCCAAGCCCAAGCCCAAGCTCAGCCCCAGCCCCAGCCCCAGCGTGCCATGACCATCGTGGTACCCTATGCCGCCGGCGGCGGCACCGATATCACCGGCCGGGAATTCGCCCAGGTCTTCGCGCCGGAGCTGGGCGGCCAGACCGTGGTCATCGACAACCGCGGCGGCGCCGCCGGCCATGTCGGGGCGACCGCCGTGGCGCGCGCCCGGCCAGATGCGACGACCCTGCTATTCGCGGTCTCCACCAATATCGTGGTCAATCCGCATCTGCAGAAGGGCGACCGGCTCGACCTCGCCACTGCCTTGCAACCGGTGGCGCAGATATCCTCCTACCAATATGTACTGGTGGTGCATCCGGATGTGCCGGCGCGCAACCTGGGCGAGCTGCTGACCTATATCCGCAGCCGGACGCGCGGTGACCTGACCTATTCGTCGGGCGGCGTCGGCAATGCCAACCATCTGGCCGGGGTGCTGTTCTCCGAGGCGGCAGGGGTGGCGATGGAGCACGTGCCCTATCGCGGCACGGCGCCGGCGCTGCTGGATGTGGTGGCGGGGCGGGTGACGATGAATTTCTCCTCGCCTCCACCGGCCCTGGCGCTGGTACGGGAGGGCAAGCTGCGCGCCATCGCGGTCACCGGCGATATCCGGATCGCCGCTTTGCCGGAAGTGCCGACCCTGACCGAGGCCGGGCTGCCCGGCGCCGTGATCACCGGCTGGCATGGCGTCTTCGCCCCGGCCGGCGTCCCGGTGCCGGTCATGGACCGGCTGGAAGCCGCCGCCCGCCGGGCCGCGGCGACGCCCAAATTCCTCGAACGGCTGGAGAATGACGGGCTGGAGCCGGCGCCGATCCGGCCGCGCGCCGAATTCGCCGCGGCGGTGCGGGCCGAGAGCGAATTCTGGGCGCGCAAGGTACGCGAACTGGACCTGAAGCTGGAATAGCCTGGACAGTCGGCCCCAGGCGCGGCTGACAGGCGCCTCGGGCAGGCGCCTGTCAGCCACCCAGGTGGCGAGGCGCTACCAGCGCCGGCCCCAGCCATGGCCATAGTAGCCGCGGCCATAGTAGCCGCGCCCGCCATAGAAGCCGAGCGAGACGCTCGGGCCCCAGTAATAAGGATAGGCCGGATAGGCATAGGGCGCCGCATAGCCATAGGCGGGAGCCGTATAGACCGGCACGCCATAGGCCACCGGCGGGGATTGCGGCGCGGCGATGGTATTGCCGGCGCTGGTCATGCACTGGGCAT
Source organism: Belnapia sp. (assembly GCA_028291445.1). GTDB lineage: Bacteria > Pseudomonadota > Alphaproteobacteria > Acetobacterales > Acetobacteraceae > Belnapia. Next base: position 128 of record JAQGIA010000453.1, on the reverse strand, counting down.
AGGCCATGTCATAGCGTTCCTGCAGGCCGGAGCAGCTCGCCTGGGCATTGCTGTCGCCGACCGCCGAGCCGCACAGCAGACCCGCCCCGGCGCCGATCGACGCCCCGGCGCCCATATTGCCGCTGACC
>JAQGIA010000451.1 GCA_028291445.1 Belnapia sp. | reverse complement strand
GGGGCATTCACGTTGAATGGCCCGCGCACCCGGTTCAGCACGTCGGTGATATGCGGCGGCGCATAGGTCCAGCCGAGCCGCACGCCGCCCAGGCCGAAGACCTTGCTGAAGGTGCGGGTCATCACCGAGTTTGTGCCGGCCTCGACCAGCGCCACGCAGGCGGCGGAGTCGGCGCGCCCGAAGTCTACGGCATAGGCGGCATCGAGCACCAGCAGCACGTCCTCGCGCAGCCCGGCCCGCAGCCGCTCCACCCCGGCGGCGGGCAGCATCGTGCCGGTCGGGTTGTTCGGGTTGGCCAGGAACAGCAGCTTCGTGCGCGGGCCGACGGCTGCCAGCAGCGCGTCCACATCGGCCGTCAGGTTGCGCTCCGGCACCTTGATGATCTGGCAGCCGGCGTAGCGGCCTGCGATGTCGTACATGACGAAGCCATGCGCGCTCATCACCAGCTCGGTGCCCTCGCCGCCATAGGCCATGATGATATGGCCGATCAGCTCGTCCGAGCCGTTGCCGCAGACGATTTTTGCGGCGTTCAGCCCGAAGCGGGCGGCGATGGCCTGGCGGAGCGCCGTGCTGCCGCCGTCGGGGTAGCGGTGCAGCTCCGTCGCCAGCTTGGCATAGGCCGCCTGCGCGCCGGGCGGCACGCCGAAGGCACCCTCGTTCGAGGACAGCTTGATGATGCGGTTGACGCCGGGGATCTTCGATTCCCCGCCGACATAGGGCTCGATCGAAAGAATGCTGGGACGCGGCAGGATGGGGCGCGACAACTGGGACGGCATCAGCCTTGGTCTCCTCTCTCGGGCGCCGCGTAGAAGCCCAGCGGCAGGGCACGGTCGACCGGCAGCCCCACCAGCCGGGGATCATCGGCGGTCAGCACGCCATCCACCTCGACCAGCGCCCGCAGCACCCCGCCGTCGCGGCGCAGTTGCAGCATGCGCGGGACCAGCCCGGCCGCGGTCAGCGCGCCCGTCAGCTGGGCCCGGCTGCGGTCGCCCGCCGCCTCGATCCGCAGCAGCGAGCGGTCGGCCCCGCTCGGGTCCGGCGCGCCGGGCGCGACCGCCAGGGCTTCCAGCAGGTTGTCGGCCTGGGCGGCATGAAAGGGCAGCCGGGCGATCACCTGGAGCCGCGGGCTATCGAGGCTCATCCACCAGGCGGCCTCGGGCGCCTCGGCCTCCTCGGGCAGCGGCAGGACCGCCACCTGGGCCTCCCCGGCGGCGACGGCCGAAAGCACGCGGGAGGCGGTGGGCAGGCTGCGCAACGGGGTCAGGCTGCCGAAATGCTCGCGCGCCAGGCGCTCGTGCTCCGGTCCGCGGGCATAGACCGCGACCGAGAAGCCGCCCTGCTGGGCGGAGGAGGAGGCCAGCAATTCCCGCCACAGCCGTACCAGGGCCGTGGGTGGCAGGGCGCCGTGGTGGCGGGCCAGCAGGCGGCGGAGGATCATCGCCTCCCGTCCCGGGCGCAGCGGGCTGGGGCTGCCGGCCTTGGCGTTGCTGGCGGCGAGCCGGGCGACCACCGCGGCGCGGCGCATGACCAGGTCGTGCAACGCATCGTCCAGCGCATCGATCTCCGCCCGCGCGACGGCGAGCGGGCTGGGCACCGGTGCGGCCTCGGTGACGGCCGCCGCCGGGGCTTCGGCAGTGGCCGGTCCGGCGGCGGGCGCCAGGTCGCGGGTCAGGTCGTCGTCTGGAGAGGGGTGCATATCCGGGGGGTCTTTCCCGGCAGCTTTAGACGCGACGGCGGGCCGCGCCAAGGCTCCTCCGGATCGCCCCGCCCATCGCCTCCGAATTGCCTCCAGAAGCGCCCCCGTTGAAGACCCGGGCCGGCAAGCCTATTCCTGACGGCCGAGGCCCCGGAAACCGGAATGTCAGCACCCGTCGTACCCCTTCCCCAGGTGGATCATCAGCGCGCCCTCTTCGCCGAGGGCCTGGCGCTCGACTGCGGCATGGTCATCGCCCCCATGGCCGTGGCCTATCGCACCTATGGCACCCTGAACGCCGCGCGGACCAATGCCGTGCTGGTCTGCCATGCGCTGACCGCCGACCAATACGTGGCCGAGCCGCATCCGCTGACCGGCCGCGCCGGCTGGTGGGACACCATCGTCGGCCCCGGCCTGCCGCTCGACACCGACCGGTATTTCCTGATTTGCGCCAATGTCCTCGGCGGCTGCATGGGCAGCACCGGCCCGCGCGAGGAGATGACCGATGCCGAAGGCCGCCCGCAAGGCCGGCCCTGGGGCACGGATTTCCCCAATATCACCATCCGCGACATGGTCCGGGCGCAGAAGCTGCTGGTCGACAGCCTCGGCATCGAGCGCCTGCTCGGCGTCATCGGCGGGTCGATGGGCGGCATGCCGGTGCTGGAATGGGCGGCGACCTACCCGGATGCGGTCTATGCCGCGGTGCCGATCGCCACCGCCGCCTACCACAGCGCGCAGAACATCGCCTTCAACGAGGTCGGCCGCGCCGCCATCCATTCCGACCCCGACTGGCAAGGCGGCCGCTACTGGCAGGATGGCCGGATTCCCGCCAAGGGCCTCTCGGTCGCGCGGATGGTGGCGCATATCACCTATCTGTCGGAACAGGCGCTCACCCGGAAATTCGGCCGCCGGCTGCGCGGTGCCAGCTCGCTGACGTTTCTGGAGGATGTCTTCGAGGTGGAAAGCTACCTGCGCCACCAGGGCAGCACCTTCGTCCGCCGCTTCGATGCGAACAGCTACCTCACCATCACCCGCGCCATGGATTACTTCGACCTCGCGGCGGAGCATGGCGGCGACCTGCCGGCGGCCTTCCGTGGCACGAAGACGCGCTTCTTCGTCTCCTCCTTCTCCTCCGACTGGTTGTTTCCGACCAGCGAAAGCCGCGCCGTCGTCCGCGCGCTGAATGCGGCGGCGGCGAATGTCAGCTTCGTCGAGATCGCATCCGACAAGGGGCACGACGCCTTCCTGCTGGAGGAGCCGGATTTCCACCGCGCGCTGGGCGGCTTCCTCGCCGGCTGCGCCGATCGGCTGGGGCTGTAGCGCGCCTTACCGCGCCGACCACACCCCCGGCCGCACCGACGTGGCGGTGACGATGCCATAGGCGCTGATGCCCAGCGCCACGGCGACGAACTGGCCCTGCAACCCATAGCCCAGCCAATCCCCGAGTACCCATCCGCCGCCCACCGCCACGGTGATGCGCGAGATGGCCGCGATGGCCGGCCAGCGCATCCGCCCCGCGCCCATGCTGGCGAAATACAGCGCCATGCCGACCCCGAAGCCGGGCAGCGCGAAGCCGATGACGGTCAGCGCCTGGGTGGCGATGGCGACCACCGCCGGGTCCTTGCTGAAGGCCGCGGCGGTGAAGCCCGGGAAGATCGAGACGAAGACGCCGACCACCAGGGTGACGCCGAGCGCCATCAGCCCGCCCGCCCATGCCGTGCGCCGCGCCGTCAGCCAATCCCCGGCGCCGACCGCGCGGCCGACCAGCGCGGTCAGCGCCGAGCCGACGCCGAAGGCCAGCGGCACCATCAGGAACTCGATCCGCGCCGAGACGCCATAGGCGGCCACCGCGGTCGCGCCGTAGACGGCGATGCGGGCGGTGACCAGGATGGTGGTGAGGTTGGCGATGGTCGCCATGACGCAGGCGATCAGCCCGACCGAGAGAATGCGGGAGAACAACGCGCCCTGCAGCTTGACCCGCAAGGTCGGGGTGAAGCCCGCACCGCCGGCCAGCACCACCGCCGCCATGCCGATGCTGGCCGCCGCCATCATCACCGCGAAGGCGATCCCCGCTCCTTTAAGCCCCAGCCCGGCCGGCTCCATCAGCGCCCAGGCCAACGGCGGATAGCCGAGCCAGGCGAGCAGCAGCACGCGGGAGGCCAGCGCATGCCGCCCGCCGCCGCGCAGCACGGAGGCGAGGGTATTCGCCAGCCAGGCCGGGATGGCCCCGGCGCCGAACAGCCAGGCGCAATAGGAAGCCGCGGCGGCTGCCGCCTCCGGCCCACCGATGGCGCCGAGGATCTCGTGCGGGAAGCCGGCCAGCAGCACCATGAAGGCCAGGGCGAAGCCGATCGAGATGACCAGCGCATGCAGCACCAGGGCGGAGGCCTCCTCCCGCTTGCCGGCACCGAGGGTGCGGGCGATGGCGGAGACGATGCCGCCGCCCATGGCACCGGCCGACATCTGCTGCATCAGCAGGGCGAAGGGCAGCACCACCGCCCAGCCGGCCAGCGCCGCGGTGCCCTGGCGGGAGGCCAGGACGGGCTCCACCAGCTGGCAGGC
>JAQGIA010000421.1 GCA_028291445.1 Belnapia sp. | reverse complement strand
CGCGGTGGACGCCGGCGGCGCGGGCGCTGGGGTCGGTGGCGCGGGCACCGGTGGCGCCAGGGCCCTGGACGCCGGCGGCGCGGCGGCTGGCGCCGCTGGGCTCGCAACCGGCGTCAGGTCGAAGTCGAGGTCCCAGTCATCCGGCAGCGGCGCGGGTTTCGCCACGGTCCGCGGCGGGGCGAAGGCGTCCGAGGCGGCGGGCCGGTGGTCCGGCATCGGCGGCTCGTCGCCGAAGGGGTCCCAGTCATCCGGCAGCGCCACCCCGCCGCTCGGCAGCGGTGGCGTGGCGAAACCGGGGGAGGGGCCAGCCGCAGGCGCCGCTGCGAAGGGATCGGCGAAGGGATCCGGCACGGACCGCCCCATGCCGTTGCCCGAGCCGCCGCCCGAGCTGCCACCAGAGCCACCCGCATTGCCCCAGGCCGGCGCCGGATAGCCGGCCGCGGCCGCGGCGCTGATCCGCACCTCGATCTCGTAGCTGCCGAGCCGCAGCCGGTCGCCATCGGACAGCGGCGAGACCAGCTCCCGCCCGATCGGTGCCCCGCCATGGTTGAGGAAGGTGCCATTGGTCGACAGGTCGCGGACCTGCCAGTAGCCGCCGCGGAATTCCAGGGCACAATGCTTCTTCGACAGCACCCGTTCCGGGTCGGCGAGCTGCCAATCCGCCTCCAGCCCGCGGCCGATGGTCAGGTCCCCGCCGCCGCTGCGCCGGGATTCCGGCACGGCGGCCTCCGGGCAGCGCAGGACGTTGAGCGTCAGCTCCATCCGCTCAGCGCCTGCGGAGCCATCGAAGTTGCGGAAGAAGGCCCTCTGGACTCATTGGCTTCCCACCCTGGAATACTGTGCCGACCGGCATTCTTGCACGCAATCTCAGCCCACCAGGACCGTCGGATTGCCCATGACGATGCTGCCGCCATGCGCGGTCATGCTGCCCAGATGCGCCGCCGGCATGCCGCTGATCAACACGGTGAAGGCGCCGGTGACGATGACATCCGGCGGGCCGACGCAGACGCACATGTCGCCGACGCGCGCCGCCGGCAGCCCGCCGATCAGCACGGTGGGCGCCCCCGGCGGCAGCACCGGCCCGCCGACATGCGGGATGATGCCGGTCACCATCGGGCAGACGTGCATCGCAGTGATGGTGGCGATCGGGAATGGCATCAGCCGGCCTCCAGCGAGTATTGCATCACGCCGCCTCCGGCATATGAGCTCATCACGCCGCCTCCGGCGGCACGCGCCCCGCCCCGCCGAGGCCGATGTCGCGCGCGCTGGCGAGGAAGCGGCCGAGCCGCGCCGCATGGGTATTCACCTCCGCCCGGACGGCGGCCAGCACCACCGCGCCGGAGACCGCGACGCCGGTCAGATGCTCCGGCGGCGGCACCGCCGGCTGGCCCTCCGGCGCCATGCTGCCGCCGGACCAGAAGGCGCCGACCGCGGCCCAGGCCTCGGTGCTGCGGAATTTGGCGGCTTCGGCGGCGGCCATGGCGGCCCGGCGATTGGCCTCGTCGGGCCGCCTGACCCAGCCCTCGGCAGCCTCCAGCGCGGCCAGGTCGGCCGCCGTCTGCACCGGGTCGGGCGGCGCGCCGCGGGCGCACATGCAGGCCCACCACACCGCTTCGCGCTTGGGCAGGCTATGCGCCACGACGCGGCAGGCCTCGATCATCTTGCCGGCGGCTTCCAGCCGGGCGATCGCCTCCTCCGCCGAGGCGGCGCCTTCGAGCAGCACGGCGCATTCGGCATCCAGCTCCAGCCGCGGCACCAACGGCGCCAGGGCGACGCCCAGCTTGGAGCGCGGCGCGGCCGCTGACCCAGCGGCGGTCCCAGGGGAGGACTGGCTCATCCTCAACCGCCGATCATGGTGATGGCGCCGCCGAACTTGGCCATGCCCTGGCCGGCATGCTGCTTGATGGCCGCCTTGTTGTCGTGCAGCAGCTTGGCATCGGTGGTGATCTTCAGCCCGGAGATCGTCACCCCCTCCGGCATCACCTCCACCGAGGAGGTCGGCCCACCCTTCAGCACCACGCCCTGCATCCCCTCGATGGTGACCTTGCCGACGGCCGCCTTGATCGAAATATTGCCGAGGCTGACCTCGATGGTCAGGTTGCCCAGGCTGACGGTGAGCTTGTCGTTGCCCATCTTGACCGTCGCGTCGCGGTTGCCCTGGCTGACCTCGAGGCTCTCGTTGCCCATCTTGATGGTGGTCGCCCGGTTGCCCTCCTTCACCGTCAGGGTCTCGTTGCCCTTGATGGTGGTGGTGCGGTGGCCGGTGCTCTGGTCCGCATGGTCGCCGACCACGTCGCGCAGCTCGTCGCCACCGACCGTGGTCTTGAGCTGCCTCTCGACCTCCACGTTCATGTCGCGCTCGGCGTGGATCAGGATTTCCTCGGAATCCTTCTTGTCCTCCATCCGCAGCAGGTTGGCATTCTCCTTGCTGCCGCCCTTGGAAGATCGCGTGGTGATGCCGCTGCGGGTATTGGCGCCGGGCAGGGCGTAATGCGTCGGCGCCTCGTCGTTGTGCAGGCTGCCCAGCACCACCGGCTTGTCCTGGTCGCCGTCGAGGAAGCCGACCAGCACCTCGTCGCCGATCCGCGGCAGGAACCAGGTGCCGCCCCACTTCCCCGCCCAGGGCTGCGAGACCCGGACGTAGCAGGACGAGGTATCGTCGCGCGGCCCGGTCCGGTCCCAGAGGAAATGCACCTTCACCCGGCCGTACTTGTCGCAGTGGATCTCCTCGCCGGCGGGGCCGGTGACGATGGCGCTCTGCAGGCTCGGCATCACCGGCCGGCGGCGCGGCGCGGCATTGCGCCAGGCGCGGTCGGCCGGGATGGCGACGAAGCTGTTGGCGTAGCTGGCCTGGCCGTCGCCGGCCAATTGCGTCTCGTCCAACGCCTCGTGCCGCACCGCGGTCAGCAGCCAGCTCGCCTCCTCGCCGCCGAGGCCTTCCTGCACCTTCAGCCGGCCCCCGGCGAAAAGCCCCGGGGCCTGGGTGCTGCCGCGAACGGTATCGGCCTGGACCTCGGCCTGCTCCATCGCCAGGGCGGCGGGCTTGGCGTCCGGCTGCACGGTCTGCCCGGCGCCCCATTGGCCGCCCCAGCGAAAAATCTCCCAATCGGCTGCATTGGGCGTCTGCAGCCGGGTCGGCGCGGTCGCCTGCAACAGGCTGGAAGGCTTCAGCATGTCGAAGTCGTAGGCCACCTGCTGGCCCGGCTGCAGCGTGCCGAAGACCTGCCAGTCGACGATCGCCGCAGCATCGTGCCGGTCCGCCCGCACCACCATCGCGCTGCCGGGCACCTGCGGGAAATCGGCATTCTCGCCGGTGATCGCCAGCGTATGCTCGCCGGCGGCATGTTCGAAGAAATAGCCGGCGCCGATCTCGTCCATCAGCCGGCTGGCGAAGTCGAGGTCGGTTTCGTTGAATTGCACGCAATAGGGTCGCGGCGCGCTGGGCAGGGTGCCGAAGCGCAGCGGCGCCACGCCGCCCTCGCCGAGGATGGTGGTCAGGATGTCCTGCACCGACTTGTCCTGGAAGATCCGGCAATCCGCGGTGCGGCTCAGGCTCCAGAGCAGCGGCACCGCTTCCAGCCGGTAGGAAGTCAGCTCCCGCGCCTGGCCGCTGATGCGGCCGAAGGCGCGGACCAACCCGTGGAAATGCCGCTCCGGCTGGTCGGCCAGGGCGATGGTGCAGGTCACCGTCTTGCCGAGCAGGTCGTTCGGCGCCAGGTCGGCGCGGGACGACATCACCTCGGCCTCGAAGCTGAAGGGCTGGCCGATGGCCTCCGAGACCAGCAGCCGGCGCAGCACCAGCGTATCCTCGCCGAGCGGCGAGGCGATCCGGAGAAGCCGACCCGATTGCTTGATGTCCGGCGCGACCGCCATGCTCTCCGCCCCCAAGCCCGTTCCGCCAGCATACAGGTCTGCCACCCTCGGTGGAATAGAAGGCTGTGCCAACCCGTATCATCGGGCCGCGATCCTGTGATGCCTACCTTATGGCCGGTTCAGGCCGGGCGGTGGGGGATGCCGGCGGGTCGCCTCGACCGGCGACCGTGCCGCGCCGCCGCTCAGAAGGCGGCGTGCAGCCGCAGCGCCAGCAGCGGCACCGGGCCGCGATCGGCATTATAGGCCGGGTTCACCAGCAGCTGGGCATTGGCCGCGAGGTTCAGGCCGGGCGCCAGGCCAATATCGTAATAGGTCTCGACCGCGATTTCCGGGGCATAGCGCAGCCGGCCATCGCCGGTGATGAAGCCGATCCCGCCGGCTTCGAGGAAGCGCCGGTGCACCGCGGTCAGCCCGCCGACGTTGAAGGCCGCCCCGACCGTATCGACCGCCCGGCCCCAGCCCCGGCCGTTCAGCGCCAGCCCGGCGGAGGCCGACCAGTCCATCTCGGTGAACATCCAGTTCTGCGCCCTGCCGTCGTTCCAGCCGAGCCGGGCGAAGACCCCGAGGCTGTCGGTGATCTCCTGCTCCAGGTTCAGCCCGGCCATGGTCTTGGTGCGATAGGCGCGCAGCCCCTCGGTATCGGCCATGCCGTCCTGCACCGCATTGGTCAGCCGGGCCCAGGTCGCCGAGCGGGTGCGCGACAGCCCGCCGATCAGCCGCACCACCCCCGGCCGCGCCCCGATCGCCCAGGCCTGCTCGAATTGCGTCAGCCACTGCCAGGCCTGGCTGATGCGGGTATCGAGCGACAGCCCATTGGCCTGGCGCGCCACCATGAAACCGCCGGTGCGGATGGCGTTGCGGCCATTCTCCCATTCCAGCACCACGCCATTGGTGAAGCCGCGCGCATCGGCGGCGTAGTCGACCGCCCCGGCGCCGACCATGGCCCAGTTGAGGAATTGGCTGCGCGCGTCATGGGCGTAGCGGTTGTCGTCGAAGAAGTCCCAGACCGAGACCTTGCCCGCGGTGATGGTGATCCGCTCGCGCGCCAGGGCGCCGGTGAAGCGCATCGGGTCGGGGTCCTGCGCGGTCGCCGCATCGGCCGAGAGGTCGATGGTCTGCCGCACGAACAGCCGCGACATGAAGGCATAGGGGTCGTTGCTGCCGAGCCGGAAGGCCTCGTTGTTCGGGAAGGCGGCGGCGCCGCGCGCATTGCTCAACCCGAAGCCGCGGGTCAACGAGGGTACCGCGATGACCTCGGCATTGTGCCAGAGCCGCCGGCCCAGCACGAGGTCGATCGACTGGGTATTCTCCACGGCGAATTTCGGCGACAGGCTGTTCTCCCCCCGATAGGGCGAGCGGAACCGCGAATTGCCCTGCACCACGCCGGTGAACTGGCCGCGCAGCAGCCAGCCCTCCGCCTCCCGCCGGGCCAGCCATTCCTCCGCCCCCTCGATCGCCGCATCGAGGTTGGGCTGGTTGATCGGCCCCGCGGTGCCGCGCTGGGCCTGGGCCGGCGCGGCGAGCAGCCACAGCGCCGCCAGCGCCAGGCCCCCCAATTCCAGGCCCAGGTGCCCAAGGCCCAGGCGTCCAAGGCCCAGGCGTCCCAAGCCCAACCGAAACGGAATCCTGGGCATGCCGGCGCTCCCCCCTAAGGCCCCGGCAGTTACGCGACCTGGGCCGCCCGCCGCAACCGGCCCGGCCGCTGCCGCCGAAGGATCATATCCCGACGGCCGCCGCGGCGGCCGTGATCCAGGGTTTGACCGCCGCCCGCGCCTCCCCGAAGCTGGCGGTCTCGGGAGGATTTCAAAGCATGACCGAACGCCCCTTCACCCGCGCCGACCTCGACCTGCTGCGCCGCTGGGATACGCCGACCATCTGCAACGCCATGGAGATCGTGGCGCCGGCCCGGCGCGGCCGCGGCTATACCTTGCAGCCCTTCACCGCCGCCGACCCCTCCCTGCCGCCGATCTGCGGCCTGGCCCGCACCGGGCAGATCCGCGCCGCCGCCCCCTCCGGCCGCACCCGGGAACAGGACAAGGAAGCCCGCATCGGCTGGTACGAATACGTCGCCGACGCCGACCTGCCGACCATCGTCGTCATCGAGGACCTCGACGAGACGCCCGGCTTTGGCGCCTTCTGGGGCGAGGTGAACAGCAATGTCCACAAGGGCCTCGGCGCCCAGGGCTGCGTCACCTCGGGCTCGTTCCGCGACCTCGACATGCTGGCGCCGGGCTTCCAGATCATCGGCGGGATGATCAACCCGAGCCATGCCCATGTGCACATGGTCGACTTCGGCCGCGACGTGATCGTCCACGGCATGCCCTGCATGCATGACGACGTGGTGCATGCCGACCGGCACGGCGCCGTGGTCATCCCGGCCGATGCGGTGCGCCAGTTGCCGGCGGCGATCGACCTGATCACCCGCAAGGAAGCGGTCATCCTCGAGATGTGCAAGCGCGACGACTTCGACATCCACAAGCTGAAGGAAGCCCTGGCGAAGTCCGAGGATATCCACTGAGTCGACGCTTGGGACGACCGCTGCTGGTGAGTCGACGCTTGGGACGACCGCTGCTGCTGGCCGCGCTGCTGGCCGGCCCGGCGGCGGCGGAACCCGGCTGGGAAGCGGCGGCGGCGCTGGTGGCCCCGGCACTGCGCGCCTGCCTCGCCGGCGACAAGGCGGCCTTCGTCGACGATGTCGGCCCGGCGTCGAACGGCCGGCTGGCGATCCGGGTCCGGCGCGGCGCGGTGACCGAGCGATGCATCGCCAGCGAGGCGGGGCAGGTGGCGATGCGCCTGCCGCTGCCCGGGGCGCCGCCGCCCGAGGCCGCGGCGACGGCGTATTTCCTGGAGCGGCGCTGCGCCGATGCGCGGCGGGTGGCGGCGCCGGGCGGGACGGTGCTGGGGTGGCTGGCCTATCCGGCGTGTTGAGGCGGGCCGGGCCATGGCGATGCGGCCGCCCGGCGTCGGGCCATAAAATCCGGCCAGGGGCTGTCCGCCCGCTGAAGCCCTGATACCCTGCACCGGCAAACGCCTCTGGAGACCCGCGTGGGCCATACCGCCGACCGCCAGCCTACCCAGGAACTCGCCCGCGTCCGCCCCGAATGGGTCGACCACTACGGCCACATGAACATGGGCTTCTACCTGGTCGTCTTCGACATGGCGACCGACCAGCTCTGGCCCCGCCTCGGCCTTGGCCCCGGCCTGCATGCCCGTG
>JAQGIA010000412.1 GCA_028291445.1 Belnapia sp. | reverse complement strand
ACCTGATCGTCGATGTCGGTCGAGGTGCCGAACCACTCGAGGATGCGGTTCCCGGCGTCCCGCACCGGCGTGGCGCGGCTTTGGAACCAGCGCCAGCTCCGGTCCGCAGCATGGAAGGTGCGGTGCTGGACGGAGAAGATGCCGCGCGCCTCCGCCTCGGCCCAGGCGGCCATCGTGGCGGCACGGTCATCGGGATGGACGGCGTTGAGCCAGCCCAGGCCGACGCTCTCCTCCTCCGACTGCCCGGCATAGGCGATCCATTGCGGGCTACCCCAGATCCGCTCGCCCGAACTGCGCGAGCGGAACACGAGTTGCGGGATTCCTTCGATCAGCGAGCGCAGCCGCGCCTTGCTGTCGCGCATCGCTTGCTCGGCCGCCTTGCGGACGGTGATGTCGAGCACGAGCTCGACCGCGGTGCCGTCGTCCAGCATCCTACCCGCGAACAATCCCCACCAGCGCGAGCCATCCTTGCGGAGGTACTCCTTCTCGAAGGGCGTGCCCTGGCCGGTCGCCTGCAACTCCTTCAGGCCGCGCAGGGTTTGCGCCATCCACTCCGGCGGTGTGAGCTTGTCCCACCGCAGCAGGCCCGCATCCAAATCCTCGCGGGTGAAGCCCGACATCTGGAGGAAGGCGGCGTTGCCGTCGGTGATCCGGCCCTCGGTATCGAAGAAGATGACCCCGACAGTCTCGATCTCGGAGATGCGGCGGAACCGCTCCTCGCTCTTGCGCAACCGCGCCTCGCGGTCGCGGAGATCCGCGGTCGCGCGCAGGCGGTCCACCGCGGCCGAGATGAGATTGGCATAGGTGCGGAGGAAGGCGGTGTCGATGTCCGTGAACTGGCGCGGCTCGCGGCTGTCGATCTGCAGGATGCCGAAGGGCGGCTCGCCCCCCTTGCCGATGATCGGGACATTGGCGACTGCCTTCACCCCGTTCTCGGTCAGGAAGGGCGGATAGCTGAAGCGCCTCTCCTCGGCGATGTTGGGGGAGATCATCGGCGCCCCCGTCTTCAGGGCATGGCCTTCCGAGGTTTCGTCCGAAACCTTGACCGTCGCTTCGCCGACCACGCCCGACTTCCAGCCCACGCCGGCACGGACGAACAGGGTTTCGCCGTCCTGTCGCAGTTCCATGACCTTGGCGAGGTCGGTACCGAGCGCGTCCCCCACGAGGCTGCAGGCCTCGATCAGGATCCCGTCCAGGTCATCGGACTTGATCGCATATTCGCCGAAGCGGGCCAGAACCGTCTGCTGTCGAAGCAATTCCCGGTTGTCGGTTACTTCTGTTTCGCCCAAGAGCCGCCCCCTTACGCTGTTCCCGCATCCTTCAGCGGCTCCGTCCGGCTCAACTCGGCGGGGGCCGCTCGGGTGATGATTCCGGAAAGATCAATGTTTCAGAACGTGAACCAGGGCTCATCGTTGCAACCGGGCAAGCGGTCCCGGATGCGGATCGGAAAAGCTGCCGGTACAGCCGGATGGCTCACCTCCAACCCAGCGGGACCTGCCTTCCCTCAGCCGAACTGCAACGCCGCCAACCGGCCATACAGCCCACCCTCCCTGACCAGCGCCTCATGCGTCCCCGTCGCGACGATCCGCCCCGCCTCCAGCACGATGATCCGGTCCGCCCGCCGCACCGTCGCCAGCCGATGCGCGACCACCAGCGTGGTCCGCCCCTTGGCCAGCACTGTCAGCGCATGCTGCACCGCCTGTTCCGATTCCGCGTCCAGCGCGCTGGTCGCCTCGTCCAGCAGCAGCACCCGCGGGTCGCGCAGGATGGCCCGGGCGATGGCGACGCGCTGGCGCTGCCCGCCCGAGAGCATGACGCCCTTGGTGCCGAGATGGGTATCCAGCCCCTGCGGCAGGACATCCAGGAAATCCGCCGCCGCCGCCCGCACCGCGGCGGCGATCTCGGCATCCGTCGCATCCGGCCGGCCGAAGCGGATATTCTCCCGCGCCGTCGCGCTGAAGATCACCGGGTCCTGCGGCACCAGGCCGAGTTGGCCGCGCAGCGCGGCCGGGTCCAGCGCGGCGATATTCACGCCGTCCAGCCGCACCCGGCCCGATTGCGGATCGTAGAAGCGCAGCAGCAATTGCAGCACCGTGGTCTTGCCGGCTCCGGATGGCCCGACCAGCGCCACCGTCTCGCCCGGCTCCACCACCAGGGAAAACCCATCGAGCGCCGGCTGGTCCGGCCGCGTCGGGTAGCGGAAGGTGACGTCCTCGGAGCCGATCCGCCCGAGGATGCGCGCCGGCAGCACCGCCGGGGCGGCGGGGGCGGCGATCCCCGGCCGCTCGGCGAGCAATTCCAGCAGCCGCTCGGCGGCGCCGGCGGCGCGCTGCACCTCGCCCCAGACCTCGCTGAGGCTGGCGCCGGAGGTGGCCAGCATCACCGCATAGAGCACGAAGGCCGAAAGCTCGCCGCCGGTCATCCGCCCCTCGATCACGTCCCGCCCGCCGACCCAGAGGCTGAAGGTGACCGCGCCGAAGCCGAGCAGGATCACCGCCAGGATCAGCAGCGCGCGGGTGCCGATGCGGCGCAGCGCGGCGGCGACCGAGCTTTCGATCTGCACGGCGTAGCGGGCGCGGTCGACCGCCTCATGGGTGAAGGCCTGCACCGCGCGGAGGCCGTTGATGGTTTCCTCCGCCGTGTCGCCGAGGTCGGCGACCCGTTCCTGCGCGGTGCGGGACAGCCGCTTCTCCCGCCGGCCGAAGCCGATCATCGGCACCACCACCAGCGGCACGACGATGGCGATGATGCCGGCCAGCTTCGGGCTGGTCACCAGCAGCATGGCGAAGGCACCGCCGCCGGTCAGCACGTTGCGCAGCCCCATGGAAATCGCCGAGCCGGTGAGCGCCTGCAGCAGCGCGATATCGGCGGTGAGGCGCGAGAGGATGTCGCCGGTCCGCGCCGTCTCGTAATAGGCCGGCGAGAGGGTCAGCAGATGGTCGAAGACGTCGCGCCGGAGGTCGGCGGCGACCCGCTCCCCCAGCCAGGACATCAGGAAGTAGCGGCCGCAGGTCGCCGCGGCGAGTGCGGCGACCAGGCCGAACATGACGAGCGCGGTGCGGTCGAGCGCCGCCGCGCTGCCGCCGCCGAAGCCCTCGTCGACCAGGTGCCGGACGCCCTGGCCGAGCCCCAGCACCAGGGCGGAAGCCGCCACCAGCGCCAGACCCGCCAAGGCCACCCGCCCGCGATAGGGCCGCAGGTAGGGCAGCAGCAGGCCGAGCGAGGCGACCTTCCGCGAAGCCGCCCCGGTTGTGGCCGCCACTACAGTATGTAGCGGCTGAGATCGGCGCTGCCGGCCAGCGGCGCCACCTTCTCCCGGACATAGGCGGCATCGACCGGCACGCTCTCGCCGCCGCGGTCGCTGGCGCTGAAGGAGATTTCCTCCAGCAGCCGCTCCAGCACCGTCGCCAGCCGCCGCGCGCCGATGTTCTCGACCTTGGCGTTGATGTCGGTGGCGAGGTCGGCGATGGCGTCCACCGCATCGTCGGTGATGGCCAGCGTCACCCCCTCAGTCCCGAGCAGCGCGACGTATTGCTTGATCAGCGAATGCTCCGGCTCGGTCAGGATGCGGCGCATGTCGTCGCGGGTCAGCGCCGTCAGCTCGACCCGGATCGGCAGGCGGCCCTGCAATTCGGGCAGCAGGTCCGAGGGTTTCGAGAGGTGGAAGGCGCCGGAGGCGATGAACAGTATGTGGTCGGTCTTCACCGGCCCGTGCTTGGTGGTGACGGTGGTGCCCTCGATCAGCGGCAGCAGGTCGCGCTGCACGCCTTCCCGGCTCACGTCGCCGCCGCCGCGGCTGCCGCCCTCGCCGCTGCTGCGGGCGACCTTGTCGATCTCGTCGAGGAAGACGATGCCGTTGTTCTCGGCATTGGCGATCGCCTCCCGGGTCAGCGCCTCCTGGTCGACCAGCTTGTCGGCCTCGTCCTTGATGAGGGTGGCGCGGGCCTCGGCGACGGTCATCTTCCGCGGCTTGGTCCGGCCGCCGAACATCTTGCCCAGCATTTCCTGCATGTTCTGCATCTGCATGCCCTGGGCGCCGGGCAGGTCGATCATGCCGATCGGCATGCCGCCGCCGGCATCGCTCACCTGCACCTCGACCTCGCGGGTTTCGAGCTGGCCGTCGCGCAGCAGGCGGCGGAATTTCATCCGGGTCTCGCCGGAGGCGCCCTCGCCGACCAGCGCGGTCACCAGCTTTTCTTCCGCGGCGAGTTCGGCCTTGGCCTGCACGCCCTTGCGGGACTGGTCGCGGGTCTGGGTGATGCTCACCTCGACCAGATCGCGGATGATGCTGTCCACGTCGCGGCCGACGTAGCCGACCTCGGTGAATTTGGTCGCCTCCACCTTCAGGAAGGGGGCATTGGCCAGCTTGGCCAGGCGGCGGGCGATCTCGGTCTTGCCGCAGCCGGTCGGGCCGATCATCAGGATGTTCTTCGGCACCACTTCCTCGCGGATGCCCTCCGGCAGTTGCTGCCTGCGCCAGCGGTTGCGCAGCGCGATGGCCACCGCCCGCTTGGCGTCGTTCTGGCCGACGATGTAGCGGTCCAGCTCCGAGACGATCTCGCGCGGGGACAGGTTGACGGCTTCCATCAGGTTATTGTCCATCGTGCCGCGCACTAGGCGGTTTCCAAGGTTTCGACGATGACATTGCCATTGGTATAGACGCAGATGTCGCCGGCGATGGTCATGGCGCGGCGGACGATGTCCTCGGCCGAGAGCCCCTCCACCGGCAGCAGCGCCCGGGCGGCGGCCAGAGCGTAATTGCCGCCCGAGCCGATGCCGATCACCGCATCCTCGGGCTCCAGCACGTCGCCCTGGCCGGTCAGCAGCAGGCTGCGCTTGCCGTCGGCGACCGAGAGCAGCGCCTCCAGCCGGCGCAGGTAGCGGTCGGACCGCCAGTCCTTGGCCAGCTCCACGCAGGCGCGTTCCAGCTGATCCGGGAAGCGCTCGAGCTTGGCTTCCAGCCGTTCGAGCAGGGTGAAGGCATCGGCCGTGGCACCGGCGAAGCCGGCGAGCACCTTGCCGTTGGCGATGCGGCGGACCTTGCGGGCATTGCCCTTGACCACCGTTTGCCCGAGGGAAACCTGGCCATCGCCCGCCATCGCCACCAGGCCACCCTTGCGGACCGAGAGGATGGTGGTGCCGTGCCAGCCGAGAGGATCATTGTGTTGCGTAACCATGGCGCCGAAATGGGCCTTCGGGCGACCCGTGGCAACGGCCTCGCCGGTTTTGCCGCATCCGCCGGATGGCCGATCCGGAAGTGGCCCATCCGGGCCCCGCGCGGCCATCCTCTCGGCGTGTTCCCCTGTTCAGCGCGCCCCCTTTCAGTGCACCCCTTGGCCCGGTTGCATCGGCCCTCGCCAAGGCCGGGCGGCGCCGCTAAACCCCCGCCCATGTCCACCCCCCGCTCCGGCCCCCACCCTGGCCCCCACCCTGGCCCCCATCCCGGCCCCCGCACCGCCGAGATCACCCGCACCACCGCCGAAACCGCCATCACCGCCCGCCTGTCGCTCGACGGCACCCCCGGTCTCCCTGACTCCACCGGCAACGGCTTCCTCGACCACATGCTCACCGCGCTCCGCCCGCAACCGCTGTTCGAACTGGAGGTGCAGGCGATCCGGGATCTGCACAACGACTTCCATCACACAACCGCGGAT
>JAQGIA010000234.1 GCA_028291445.1 Belnapia sp. | reverse complement strand
TCCTCGGCGGCGTCCTCAGCCTGCTGATCTTCGTCGGCGAGGCGGTGCGGGATGCCTTCGACCCGCGCAAATTGCCCGGTGGAAGCCAAGGGGGGGGCGGCCGGTGAGCCTGCTATCGGTGCAGAATCTCACCGTCTCCTTCGCCGGTCGGCAGGTGGTCCGCGACGTCTCCTTCCACCTCGATTCCGGCGAGACCCTGGCGCTGGTCGGCGAATCCGGCAGCGGCAAGTCGGTCAGTGCCCTCTCGGCCCTCCGCCTGTTGCCGCCTGCCGCGGCCATTGCCCCCGAAAGCCGCATCATCCTCGATGGCATCGACGTGCCGACGGCGGATGCGGCAGCGCTGCGGCACCTGCGCGGCGGCGTCGCCGGCATGGTCTTCCAGGAACCGATGACCTCGCTGAACCCGCTGCACAGCATCGGCCGCCAGGTGGGCGAGGCGATCGTCCTGCACCAGCCGCTGTCCGGCGCCGCGCTGCGCGCCCGCATCCTCGACCTGCTACGCCAGGCCGGCCTGCCCCGCGCCGAGGAACGGCTCGGCGCCTATCCCCACCAGCTTTCGGGCGGCCAGCGCCAGCGGGTGATGATCGCCGCCGCCCTGGCGAATTCCCCGAAGCAGCTGATCGCCGACGAGCCCACCACCGCGCTCGACGTCACCATCCAGGCGCAGATTCTCGAACTGCTGGCCGAGCTGAAGCGGCGGCTCGGCATGGCCATGCTGCTCATCACCCATGATCTGCAGATCGTCCGCCGCCACGCCGACCGGGTGGTGGTGATGAAGGATGGCGAAGCGGTGGAGCAGGGCGCCACGGCCGAGATCTTCGCCGACCCGCGGCACCCCTATACCCGCATGCTGCTGGCGACCGAGCCGCGCGGCCGCCCCGCCCCGGTCGCCCCCGGCGCCCCGGTGGTGATCGAAGGCGCGGCGCTGCGGGTGCATTTCCCGCTCCGTGGCGGGCTGCTCCGCCGCACCACCGGTTTCGTCAAGGCGGTCGACGACGTCTCCCTGACGATCCACGAGGGCGAGACCCTCGGCCTGGTCGGCGAATCCGGCAGCGGCAAGACCACCATCGGCCTCGCCCTGCTGCGGCTGGAAACCAGCCAGGGCACCATCCGCTTCGAAGGAAAGGACATCCAGCCGCTGTCCCGCGCGGCGCTGCGGCCGCTGCGGCGGCGCATGCAGATCGTCTTCCAGGACCCCTATGGCTCGCTCTCGCCCCGCCTTTCGGCCGGGGAGATCATCGGCGAGGGGCTGGAAGTCCATGAACCCGGCCTGACCCGCGCCGCCCGCGATGCCGCGGTGGCCCGGGCGCTGGAGGAGGTCGGGCTCGATCCCGCCACCGCAGCGCGCTACCCGCATGAATTCAGCGGCGGCCAGCGCCAGCGCATCGCCATCGCCCGCGCCCTGGTGCTCAAGCCCCGGCTGGTGGTGCTGGATGAGCCGACCAGCGCGCTCGACGTCTCGGTCCAGGCCCAGGTGGTCGACCTGCTCCGTGCCCTGCAGGCGAAGCACCGCCTCGCCTACCTTTTCATCAGCCACGACCTGCGGGTGGTCCGCGCCTTGGCGCACCGCATCATCGTGCTGAAGGATGGGGTGGTGGTGGAGGAAGGCGAGGCCGAGAGGCTTACCGCCGCGCCCTCCCAGCCCTATACGCGCGCCCTGATGGCCGCGGCATTCCAGCTGCGCGCCGAGCCGGAAGAGGTGCGCGGATGACCGAGCTGGAACGATTGCGCATGCTGCTGGACGCCGACAAGGTCAAGCTCGGCGTGCATATCCGCAAGATGAACAGCCCGGGCAGCCCGGTCTATCGCAGCATCGAGAACGTCGCCCCGGCCGCCGTTATCCTGGTCGCCTCCTTCGGCAGCACCATGCTGGTGCATTTCTACCTCGGCTTCGTGGTGCTGGCGCTGGGCTGCTGGTGGTGGCTCGGCAAGCACATGCCGCGGGTCAAGGACGGCGTCTTCGACCGCACCGCCGCCATGGTCCTGGCCGATGACCGCACCTTCCAGATGTGGTGGGCCCAGGGCGTCCTCAGCCTCTATGCGAAATTGCCGGATGGCGAGGAGCGCGCCGCCACCGGCCGCAACGACTGGCGGGCCTGGGTTCGCGCCCTGCCGGAAGCTATCGAAACCCTGCCGCACGACCGCCGGCATGCCTGACGGAATTGCGCCGCCCGCGGCATCGGCACCTGGAGAACGACCCATGACCATCCTGCTCTCGACCAAGGCCGCCACCATGGAAGCCTGGCGCGATGCCCTGCTCGCGGTGGACCCCGCGCTCGATGTCCGCCTGTTCCCGGATGCCGGCGACCCGGCCGGGATCGAGGCCGCCGTCTGCTGGACCGCGCACAGCATGGCCGAACTGCGCCGCTATCCCAACCTCAAGCTCATCGTCTCGATGGGGGCCGGGGTCGATCATCTGATGCGCCCACCCGGGCCGCCGCCCGGCATTCCGGTGGCGCGGCTGGTGGATACCAGGCTGACCCAGGGCATGACCGAATGGGTGCTGCTGAACGTGCTGCGATTCCATCGCCAGGATGGCGAATACCGCGCCCAGCAAGCCGCCGGGATCTGGAACGAGCTGCCGGCGCCGGATACCGCGGAGCGCCGCATCGGCATCCTCGGCCTGGGCGAGTTGGGCGGCGATGCGGCGCGCAAGCTGCTGGCGCTGGGCTTTCCCGTCATGGGCTGGTCGCGCCGGCCGAAATCGCTGCCGGGTGTCGAAGCCTTCGACGGCCCCGCCGGGCTGGATGCCATGCTGGCGCGCAGCGATATCCTGGTCTGCCTGCTGCCGCTGACCGCCGATACGAGAAGCGTGCTGAATGCGCGAAGCCTGGGCCTGCTGCCGCGCGGTGCCTTCCTGCTGAATGCTGCGCGCGGCGGACATGTGGTGCAGGATGATCTGCTGGCCGCCCTCGACAGCGGTCATCTCGCCGGCGCAGCGCTGGATGTCTTCGAGCCGGAGCCGCTGCCGGCCAGCCACGGCTTCTGGCACCACCCGAAGGTGATCCTGACGCCGCATGCCGCGAGCATAACCATCCCTCGCAGCGCGGCACCCCAGGTCGTCGAGAACATCCACCGTGCCCGCCGGGGCTTGCCCCCCAACAATCAGGTGGATTTCACCGCCGGCTACTGATCCCGCGCCCCGCCACGGTGGCGACATTGCGTCACCGGGCAGGCAGCATGGTCAGCCCGCCTTGCGGTTTTCCCGCGCCGGCTCGGCATTCGCCGCTTCGCCGGTCGGCATCTCATGCATCTGGGCATCCGCCTCGGACATGATCTGGCGCATGTCGCGCAGGAAAGCCGTGCCCTTCAGCGTGCGCTGCACGATGACGCTGCGGCGGTCCATCGGGTCCACCTTGCGGCGGGCCAGGTCGAGTTCGCCGAGCCGGTCCAGTGCCCGGGTGATCGCCGGCTTGGATACGTTCAACTCGGCCGCCAGGCCACGCACCGTATGCGGACCATCGGTCAGGTAGACCGTCAGGAAGACGCCCAACTGCCGGGCGGACAGATCGGGTCCGTCCCGCCGCACCAGCGCCACGACCGTGTCACGCAGGATGCCGACCAATTGGTCGGGGTTGCTCTGTACCGCCATTTCTCCAATCCCCTTGCCCATCCGGGCTTCAACCTGGCCGGGGGCGTCGCCCCTTCGAACCGGTGTAGTCATTTAAGAAAGCACTGCACTCGGATAACGCGTCGTGCAGTTGTGAGTGCAATGCGAGATGAAAAGTTTCTACTCCATCTCGTTTTCGTTACCGCCTCACGTTCGTTTGGAATTCGGTTCTATGGCGTCTCCGAAAAGAGTTGCGATGGCCCCAGCCAGGGCGCGCATCGCTTGTGCTTCCCCTCCCTCGGGCCGACCTGGGCGCGTAGTGTCGTTCCAGGCATAGATATCGAGGTGTGCCCAGCGGATGGCCTTCGGCACAAAACGCTGGAGGAACAGCGCTGCGACAATCGACCCGGCCATGGGCTTGATCGAAACATTGTTCATGTCGCAGACGGCACTGTCCAACCACGAATCGTAATCGGCATGCAGCGGCAGGCGCCACAGCGGGTCATTCGCTTGGCGCCCGGCCGCCAGCAGCGTTTCCGCGAGCGCATCGTCCGGAGTGAACAAGGCCGGCAGATCCGGCCCCAAAGCGACCCGCGCCGCGCCGGTCAGCGTGGCGCAATCGAGCAGCAGCGCCGGCGACCGTTCCGCCGCATAGGTCAGCAGGTCGCACAGCACCAGCCTGCCCTCGGCATCGGTATTGCCGACTTCCACCGTCAGCCCGGCCCGGGTGCGCAACACGTCCATCGGTCGGAAACTGTCGCCCGAGACGGCATTTTCCACCGCGCCGACCAGCACCAGCAGCCGCACCGGCAGGCGGGCCTGCATCACCATCTCGGCGATGCCCAGCACGATCGCGGCGCCGCCCATGTCCTTCTTCATGCGCAGCATGCCGGCGGAAGGCTTCTAA
>JAQGIA010000323.1 GCA_028291445.1 Belnapia sp. | reverse complement strand
CAGCAACAGCTACTCCACGTCGAGGCCGGATTCCCGGGCGGCCGGGATGTCCGGCCAGCTTGCCGTAGCGGTCATCTTCCCGGTTCCAGCGAGGCGCTGGCTACCGAAGACATAGAGCGGCCACAGCGAGCCGGAGCGCCAACGGGTGGCCGCCTCGATCGGGTGGTTCGCCGTCGCGTCGATATGCCTGCCGACCAGCTGGACCGAGACCTCGCCGCCGCGATAGGGCACTAGGTCAGGGTGGCGCCGGTCGCTTGGCGATGGCGACCCCGATGATCTGGTCCTCCTGCTTGGAGACGATGCCCTGGATGACCCGGGCCATCTGATCCGCCCCACCGCCGGCGGGGATGATGAATTGCACGAGCCGCGTAGGCTCCCAGCCGCGCCGGTCCAGGGCGCGGCGGGCAGGGCGGGTGCCGCCAGGCTGGCGGCGCCCAATCCCGTCAGCAACGATCGGTGCGAGACGCCGTTGACTATCCTGTTCATGTTCCTGGGCGGTATGTGGCGGCCCGACAGCCCAGGCCACCAAGCTGCCACTTCGGTTGGCGTTGCCCTCGGGCGGGACAGAATGCCGGTAAAGCAACGGAAAGCGTGTAAACTGGGGGTGCTCTGACAGCCGGCTTTGACAGGTGCTTGCCGCTCGGCCCGGGCTGATGCAGAGAAGCCCGAATGCTGCCCCTCGGAGGAAACCCCATGCCCGCCATCAGCACCGTCGCCGAGTTGCTTGCGATCGGCGCGGCCGAAAGCCCGGCCATCCGCGCGCCGGACCGGCCGCCGCTGCGCTATGCCGGGCTGCGGGCGCTGGCGGGGCGGACCGTCGCCGCGCTGAACGCCATCGGGATCGGCCGGGGTGACCGCGTCGCTATCGTGCTGCCGAACGGGCCGGAGATGGCGGCGGCCTTCGTTACGATCGCCGGCGGCGCCACCACCGCGCCGCTCAATCCCGCCTATAAGGACGAAGAATTCGAATTCTACCTGCTGGACCTGAAGGCCAGGGCGCTGGTCGTGCAGCAGGGCGTCGAGACGCCGGCCCGCGCCGTCGCGCAGCGCCTGGGGGTGCCGGTGCTGGAATTGGTCCCCGGCGCCGCGGCCGGCGAATTCACCTTGGCCGGCGGCAGCCCGGGCGCGGCTGCCAAGCCCGGCGCGGCCGGGCCGGATGACGTGGCGCTGGTGCTGCATACCTCGGGCACCACGGCGCGGCCGAAGATCGTGCCGCTGACCCATACCAACGTCACGGCCTCGGCCGGCAACATCGCCCGGACCCTGGCGCTCGGCCCGCAGGATGCCTGCCTCAACGTCATGCCGCTGTTCCACATCCATGGGCTGATCGCGGCGACGCTGGCCTCGCTGGCCGGGGGCGGCGCCGTCATCTGCACGCCGGGCTTCAATGCGCTGCGCTTCTTCGGCCTGCTCGATGCCGAGCGGCCAAGCTGGTACACGGCGGTGCCGACCATGCACCAGACCATCCTGGCGCGGGCCGAGCGCAATGCCGAGATCATCGCCCGCGCGCCCCTGCGCTTCATCCGCTCCTCCTCCGCCTCGCTGCCGGCCCAGGCGATGAAGGATCTTGCGACGATCTTTTCCGCCCCGGTCATCGAGAGCTACGGCATGACCGAGGCGAGCCACCAGATGTGCTCCAATCCGCTGCCGCCCGGTGCGCAGAAGCCCGGCATCGTCGGCCTGCCGGCCGGGCCGGAGGTGGCGATCATGGACGACGACGGGACCATGCTGCCCAAGGGCGAGATCGGCGAGGTCGTCATCCGCGGCCGCAACGTGACGCTCGGCTACGAGGCCAATCCGGAGGCCAATGCCAAGGCCTTCACCAATGGCTGGTTCCGCACCGGCGACCAGGGCATGTTCGACGCCGATGGCTACCTGATGCTGACCGGCCGGCTGAAGGAACTCATCAAGCGCGGCGGCGAGCAGGTGAGCCCCCTGGAAGTGGATGGCGTGCTGTCGGAACACCCGGCGGTGGCCCAGGCGCTGACCTTCGGCATCCCGCATCCGATGCTGGGCGAGGAGGTCGGCGTGGCCATCGTGCTACGCGAGGGCTTGGCGGTGACGGAACGCGAATTGCGCGACCATGCGGCCAAGCACCTGGCCGATTTCAAGGTCCCTCGGAAGGTGGTCTTCCTGGAGGAGATCCCGAAGGGCGCCACCGGCAAACTGATGCGCATTGGCCTGGCCGAGAAGCTCGGCATCAAGGCCTGATGACGATGAGGATCTGCATCTTCGGCGCCGGCGCCATCGGCGGCCTCATGGCCGCGAAGCTCGCCGCCAAGGGCGAGACCGAGGTGACGGTGATCGCCCGCGGCCCGCACCTGGCCGCCATGCAGGCGAATGGGCTGAAGCTGCTCAGCGAGGGCACGGAGACCATCGTCCACCCCCGCTGCGTCGAGACCGCGGCCGAGGCCGGGCGCCAGGATTATGTGGTGGTGACGCTGAAGGCGCACGCGCTGCCCAAGGTGGCGCCGCAGATGCAGCCGCTGCTCGGGCCGGAGACCGCTGTCGTCTCGGCGGTGAACGGCATCCCCTGGTGGTATTTTTATAAGCTGCCCGGCCCCTACGAGGACCGCCGCGTCACCAGCGTCGATCCCGATGGCTCGCTGTGGGAGTCCTTGCATCCGTCGCGCGCCATCGGCTGCATCGTCTACCCCGCCGCCGACGTGCCCGAGCCAGGGGTCATCCAGCATACCTATGGCGACCGCTTCACCCTCGGCGAGCCGGACGGCAGCCGCTCGCCGCGGGCTAATGCGCTCTCCGCGGCGCTGGTCGCCGCCGGCTTCAAGGCGCCGGTGCGGCCGAAGATCCGCGACGAGCTTTGGGTCAAGCTCTGGGGCAACCTCGCCTTCAACCCGCTGAGCGCACTGACCGGCGCGACGCTCGATGTGATCACCGGCGATGCGGAACTGCGCGCGGTCTGCCGCGAGATGATGCTGGAGGCCCAGGGCATCGCCGAGGCGCTGGGCACCCGCTTCGCCATCGATGTCGACAAGCGTATCGCCGGCGGGGCCGAAGTTGGCGCCCACAAGACCTCCATGCTGCAGGACCTGGAGCGCGGCCGGCCGATGGAGATCGACGCGTTGCTCGGAGTGATCGTCGAACTGGCCGGGTTGGTGGAACGCCCGGCGCCGACCTGCCGAACGGTACTGGCCCTGCTGCGGACCAAGGGACGCCTGGCCGGGTGCTATTGAGCAGGCGGCGACCGGAGGAGGGTTGGCCACGCCGGATTGTCGCTTGGCCATGCGTCGGCCGATTGTTTCGCCTGCCGGGGCATCCCATTCTGTGCGTGAGAGGAGACTTCCATGCACCGTATCCCTGCCGAGGGATGCGGTGACCGGGGCAGGTGACGAAGCCGCCGCCATCCAAGCCTGGCCTTCCCGGATGCCGGGGCAACCTTGTCACCGCTCGCCAGTCTCCCAGCGCTGCCGCGCACCCGCAGTGCCACCGCATTGACCGAGCGTGAGCCGTATCGGGTAGAACAGGACAACCAGCTTTTCACCGGCGGCGACGGAGCCAAGCTCTGCCCCCCGGATCCCGGCTAAAGGACCTATCGCCATGATCAGGACCATCCTTCCTTTCGCCACGCTGCTGGCCCTCGGGGCCTGCGCCCTGCCGCCGCCACCGCAGTCCGCCAGCCTGCCGGCCGATGCGGTGGTGGGCGCCGGCGATCCGCTGCGCAGCGCAATCAGCAATACTTCCTTCGCTTTCTCGAGCCAGAGCCAGCTCAATGGCCATCCGGCCCAGGCCGCCCGTGCCGTGGCGCAGATGGAATGGCTGGCGGTGGAGATGCCGACCAATCCACGCCTTACCGACGTTTCCCCCACCGTGATCAGCCAGATGCAGGCGGCCCGCGGCGAATGGCGGATGGCGCTCGGTATTCCGGCCGGTGCACTGGCGCAGCCGGTGATCGATTCGCTCTATGCTGCTGCTCGTGCCCTGAGCTCTGGCCAGGATGGTGCCGCAGCAGCGGCGCTGCCGGTCGCGCTCTTCCCGCAGGGCGGCCAGGCGACGCTGACCCGCCTTGCCGCACTGCCAGGCCTGCCGCTGACCAATCTGGCAGCGGTCGGGGCAACGGATGCGCTCAGCCAGCGCGACCTCAACTCCCGCAGCCGGCTTTGACCCGCGGCGCCGGGCTGCTGCTGCTGCTGGCGGCAGCGGGCTGTGCCGAGCTAAGCCAGGCGCCGCCCACGCCGCCACCGGCGGATCTGGTGCAGGGCAGCCCGGATGAGGGACGCGGGGCCATTCTCGCCGCCGCGGCAGCCTTCGCCGATCGGGGCCGCGGCCTCGCCGGCCAGCCGGAAGCGACCGCGCGTGCGGCCGCCCAGTTGGAATTCATCACCACCGAGCTGGGGCGCGATCCCCGCTTCGCCGCCATGCCGGATAGTGTCCGGCGCGAGATGCTACTGGCGCGGATCGAGCTGCGCGATGCGCTCGGCGTGGCCGAGACGGTGCCGTCTGACCAAGTGGTCGCCGCCCTACTGGCGGCAGCCCGGGCAATCCGCGCCGGGGATGCCGCCAGGGCGGCGGCGGCACTGCCGGCCCCGCTGTTCCGGCCGGGAGGCGCCGCTTCGGTCGCCCGGCTCGGTGAGATCGGGCCGCTGCCCCAGGCCAGCATCGCCACGACCCTGGCGGCACGCCAGGTGGAACGGCTGGATGCCGAGAGCCGCTGGAGCGGCGGGCAGGCCAATGAGACCGGCGGTACCCAGATCACCACCTTCGGCCTCGGCGGCAACCAGGGCCTCGGCTACTGAACCGAGGGGCGGGCAGGGGTGCCTAGCCGGCGCCCATCACCCTTACGTAGCTGCCAGGCGCATCCTCCAGCGCCGGCAGGCCGCCGTCACCGGGGATGCGGGCCGGTGCCTGCTCCTTCGCCGCCTTGTCCTGCGCCGTCACCCAGCGATGCCAGTCCGGCCACCAGGACCCGGCCAATTCGGTCGCGCCCTTGAACCAATCCTCGGCATCGGGCGGCAGGGTATCGCCGATCCAATGGCTGTACTTGCCGCTACCCGGCGGGTTCACCACCCCGGCGATATGGCCCGAGGCGGCGAGTACGAAGCGGACCGGCCCGGCGAAGATCTGCGTCGCCCGGTAGGTCGATTTCCACGGGGCGATATGGTCTTCGCGGGTCGAGATCAGGTAGCTCGGCACCTTGATCTTGCGCAGGTCGATCTTCACCCCGAGCAGGTCCAGCGCCCCGGGCTTCACCAGGTCGTTCGCCTGATACATGTGCCGCAGGTAGAAGCTGTGCATCTTCGCCGGCATGCGGGTGCTGTCGTCGTTCCAGTACAGCAAGTCGAAGGGGAAGGGGTCCTGGCCCATCAGGTAGTTGTTCACCACGAAGGACCAGATGAGGTCGTTCGCCCGCAGCATGTTGAAGGTGGTGGCCATCTCACGGCCTTCGAGGAAACCGCGCTTGCCCATCTTCTCCTCGAGCCCGCGCAGCTGCTCCTCGTCGATGAAGACACTGAGTTCGCCGGCTTCCTCGAAGTCGGTCATGGTCACGAAATAGGTCGCGGTCTTGATCCTGGTATCGCGCTTGACCGCCATATGCGCCAGCGTCGTCGCCAGCAGGGTGCCACCCAGGCAATAGCCGATGGCATTGACCTGACGCTCGCCGGTCGCCTGCTCGATGGCGTCGAGCGCGGCGTAGACGCCTTCCTGCATGTAGTCGTCGAAGCCCTTCTCGGCGAGGTGCTCGTCCGGGTTCACCCAGGAAACCACGAAGACGGTATGGCCCTGGTCGGTCGCCCATTTCACGAAGGAGTTCTTCGGCCGCAGGTCGAGGATGTAGAATTTGTTGATCCAGGGCGGGAGGATCACCAGCGGCCGCTTGAGCACCGTCTCGGTGGTCGGCGCATACTGGATGAGCTGCATCAGGTCGTTCTGGTAGACAACCTTGCCCGGGGTGACCGCGATATTCTCGCCGACGCGGAATTTGCTGCCGTCGGTCATGCGGATGCGGAGCTGGCCCTTGCCGCGTTCGAGGTCGGCCAGCAGGTGCGACAGGCCCTTCAACAGGTTCTCGCCGCCGGTCTCGGCGGTCTTGCGCAGCACTTCGGGATTGGTCAGCAGGAAGTTGGACGGGCTCATCGCATCGACGAATTGCCGGGTGTAGAAATCCACCTTCTGTGCCGTCTTCGGCTCCAGCCCATCGACGCCGCCGACCACGTTCTGGAAGAAGCGGGCGCTCAGCAGGTA
>JAQGIA010000271.1 GCA_028291445.1 Belnapia sp. | reverse complement strand
CCACCGCGCCGCCCGGCAATATGCCGAGCACGGCGCGCAGCAAGGTCGACTTGCCGCAGCCGCTTTCGCCGACGACGCCCAGCGTGCCGCCGCGCGGCACGGCGAGGGTGACGTTCTCCAGGATGCGCGCCACGCCGCCATCGCCGCCGCCTCCACGGATATGCAACGCGAGATTCTCGATCGACAGGATCGGCCTGGCCGGGGGCAACGACATCAGTGGCGGCTACGACGGAGCCGGGGGTCGGCGGCATCGCGCAGCCCGTCGCCCAGCAGGTTGAAGCCGAGCACCAGCAGCAGGATGGCGAGGCCCGGGAAGGTCGGGAACCACCAGGCCTCCGGCAGGTGCTGCCGCGCCTCGGCCACGGCCAGCCCCCAATCGGGCGAGGGCGGCGCGGCGCCGACCCCCAGGAAGCCGAGCAGCGCCGCGGTCAGGATGGTGAAGCCCATGCCGATGGTCGCCCGTACCAGGATGGCCGGCGCCGCATTCGGCAGCACATGCGCCAGCAGGATGCGCGGCGTGCCGGCGCCCAGCCCGGCCAGCGCATCGACGAACAAGGCGGTACGTAATCGACGGGTCTCGGCATGCACGGTGCGGGCGAAGAAGGGCCAATAGGTGAGCGACAGCGCCACCATCGCCGTGGTCAGGCCGGGCGCCATGAGCTGGCCGAGCGCCAGTGCCAGGATGAGCTGCGGCACGGCGAGGAACACGTCGGTGACGCGCATCAGCGTCTCCGACAGCCAGCCATCCCGCCAGCCGGCCCAGAGCCCGACCGGCACGCCGATCAGCATGGAGATGCCAACGACCGAGACGGCGACGGTGATGGCGCTGCGGGTGCCGAGGATGACGCGGGAGAGGATGTCGCGGCCCAGGTTGTCGGTGCCGAAGGGGAAGGCGGCCGAGGGCGGTTGCAGGCGCTGCAGCAGGTGGCTTTCGTAGGCATCCTCCGGATAGGGCGCCAGCCAGGGGGCGAAGACCGCGACCAGCACGGCGAGCAGCACCAGCAGCAGGCCGAGGGTCGCCACCGGGTCGCGCAGGATCGGGCGCAGCATCTGGCGGAATGTGTTCACCGGATGTCCTCCGCGACGCGCGGGTCGATCAGCGCCTGCAGGACGTCCACCAGCACGTTGATCGCCGCATAGACCACGCCGACCACCAAAGTCACGGCGAGCAGCGCCTTGTAGTCGGCCGAGAGGATGGCCTGGACCGCATAGGTGCCGAGGCCCGGCCAATCGAAGATCGCCTCCACCGCAACGGCGCCCGAGATCAGCGCGCCGAACAGCAGGCCGATCTGGGTGACGGTGACGGTGATGGCGTTCCGCAGCACGTAGATGGTGGCCAGGCGGAAGCTGCCGTAGCCGACGGCCCGGGCATAGAGCACGTAGTCCTTCTGCAGGGCCTCCAGCACGCCGGAGCGGGTGAAGCGGGCGATGCTGGCGAGGCCCGGCAGGCAAAGGGTGACCGCCGGCAGCACCAGATGCCAGAGGCTGTCGAGGAACAACGCCCACTGTCCGGCCCAGAGACTGTCGATCAGGTAGAAGCCGGTATGGAAGGGCGGCGCGCCATAGGCGAGGTCGCTGCGGCCGCGCAGCGGCAGCACGTCCCATTCCATGGCAAACAGCAATTGCAGCATGATGGCGAGCCAGAAGGAAGCGACCGCCAGCCCGCCGACGCTGAGCAGCCGGACGACATGGTCGATTGGCCCGTTGTGGTTCAGCGCCGCCAGCAGGCCGAGCGGGATGCCGATGCCGATCGAGAGCAGCATCGCCGCGAAGGTCAGTTCTAGGGTTGCCGGCAGGCGGAAGATGATCTCCTCCATGACCGGCCGGCCGGAGAAGATGGAGCTGCCGAGGTCGCCGGTCAGCACCTGCCGCACATGCACCACCGCCTGTTCCCAGATCGGCCGGTCGAGCCCGTAGCGGGTGCGGATTTCGGCGATCTGCGCCGGCGTCGCGCTATCGCCGGCCAGCGCCGCGGCCGGGTCGCCCGGGATGATCCGCGTCAGGACGAAGGTCAGCAGGATCAGCCCGAGCAGCGCCGGCAGGGCCAGCAGCGCCCGGCGCAGGATGTATCGCGCCACCTAATTCTCGAGCCAGATCGTCCGCAGCTCCCCACCCGAGCCGACGGGGGAAAAGTTGTAGCCCTGCACCCGGCGCGACATGCCGCGCAGGTTGACCGTGTTGTAGACCCAGATATCCGGGCTTTCCGCCACCACGATGCGGGTCGCTTCCTGATAGAGCCGGCTGCGCTCCGCCTGGTCGAGGCTGGCCCGCGCCTTGGTCAGCAGCGCATCCACCTGCGGGTTGGCGTACCAGCTGCTGGCCTTCCAGGTGCCGTGGAAGCGGCTGTCGTACATCTGGCCGATCCAGTTCTCCGGGTCGATGAAGTAGCTGCTGACCCAATGGATCCAGGTATCCGGCGTGCTTTCGGCGCGGGTGGTGGCGGCGGTGATATTGGCCCAGGTATTGGGCACGATCTTGAGGTTGATGCCGACGCGGCGGAGGTCCGCCTGGAACATCTGCGCCGCCTGGGTGGTCTGCTCCAGCTCGGACTGGATATGGATCTCGACCTCGCGGCCGATCGGCGCGCCCGCGGCGCGGGCCTTGTCGCAATGCTCCTTCGCCTTGGCCAGGTCGAAGGCATAGGGCACGAGGTCGGGCGGATTGCCCCAGAGGCCATTGGGGTTCGGCCCCGCGTTGCGGATCACCAGCCCCTTCAGGATGACGTTGTTGAAGCCTTCGTAGTTGAAGGCATGGGCGAAGCAGAGCCTCGCGTCGAGGTTGTCGAAGGGCGGCTTGCGGTTGTTCATGCGGATGACGAAGACCCGCATGGTCTCGTCCCGCTGGACGCGGGTGCGGGCATTGCGCTCGACGCGCTCCACCTGGTCGGTCGGCAGGTAGCTGTCGCCGGCGTCGATCTCGCCGCGCAGCAGCGCCAGCACGCGGGTGCTGGTTTCCATGATCGGCCGGGTGCGGACCACCTCCATCGGCCGGCGGTTGTGCGACCAACCGAGGAAATGATCGGGGAAGCGATTGAGGTCGAGCGCCGTGCGCGCCCGGTAGGTGGCGGCATCCACCTGATAGGCGCCGGAGCCGGCGTCATTGGCGGCCAGCCAGGCAGCGCCCCAATCATTGTTGACGGTATTCGCCTCCACCAGCTTCTGGTTGACGATGGCGACCAGCGGCAGCGCCGAGAGGAAAGGCGCATAGGCCGAGGACAGCACGAAGCGGATGGTGCGCGCATCCGGCGCGGTGACGCCTTCCGGCTTCAGCACCGGGACGAAGGCCGCCGCCGGGGCGCGGTTCATCGCCAGCAGGCGGCGGAAGCTATAGACCACGTCGGCGGCGGTCAGCGGGGTACCGTCGTGGAATCTGACCCCTTCCTTCAGGGTGAATTCCCAGGTCAGGCCATCCGGCGAGGTGGTGTGGCTCGACGCCAGCCAGGGGACGAGTTCCGGCGGATTGCCCTGGTAGCGCATCAGCCCGTCATAGGCATTCAGCAGGATGTACTGGCTCGGCACGTCGAAGACCGCATGCGGGTCGAGCGTGGCGGTGAGGCTGTCGCCCCAGACCATCGGCCGCTGCGGCGCCTGGGCCTGGACTTGGGCCTGAGCCTGGGCAGGCACCGGCGCGATACCGGGGGCGGCGGCCAGCAGGCCGGCAAGCAATGCGGCGCCGAGGCGCATGATCGGGTCTCCCGGGCATCAGTTGGCGTAAGTGAAGCCGCCCGGAGCGCGGCTCGCAAGGGGGGCGGCCGCCGCATTCCGCATCAGCCATCCCTGGCCTGCCCCGGTGAAAGGCAGGGCCGCCGCACTTGCCCGCTTCCCGCGCAGCCGGGGCCGTCCTAGGCTCGCCGCCTGTCGCAAAGGGACCCCGCCGATGGCCGATGAAATCCCCATCCTCGATCTCGCGCCGTATTTCGCCGGCGTCCCGGACGCGCTCGATACGCTAGGCGCGCAATTGCGCCGCGCCTTCACCGAGGTGGGTTTCTATTTCATCCGCGGCCATGGCGTGCCGCAGGCGACGGTGGACCGGGGCTTCGAAGCTGCCGCGCGCTTCCACGCGCTGCCGCTCGAGACGAAAATGGCGATGCCCTTCAACCGCGACAACATCGGCTACCTGCCGATGCGCGGGAATACCTCGCGCATGAATGCGGTCGAGGGCATCAAGAAGCCCAATGCCAATGCGGCGGTCTTCTTCAAGCGGGAATTGCCGCCGGACCATCCCGACCATGGCACGGGCCAGCGGTTTCGCGGGCCGAACCAATGGCCCCCTGGCCTGCCCGGCTTCCGCGAGGCGGCGCTGGCCTATGCCGAGGCGATGGAGGAGCTCGGCCGCAAGCTGGTGCCGCTCTATGCCGTGGCGCTCGGCCTGCCGGCGGATTATTTCGCCGACAAGTTCCGCGAGCCGATGTTCACCCTGCGGATGACGCACTACCCGCAGCAGGAAGCCACCGCGCCCGACGACGAATGGGGCCTGGCGCCGCATGCCGATACCAGCTTCATGACAATCCTGGCGCAGAACAAGGTGCCCGGCCTGTCGCTGCGGCTGCCCGGCGGGCGCTGGATCGACGCGCCGGCGTTGGATGGCACCTTCCTGGTCAATGGCGGGATGATGCTGCGGCGCTGGAGCAACCATACCTTCCTCGCCACGCCGCATCGCGTCACCAACCGCAGCGGCCAGGAGCGCTACGCCATCCCCTTCTTCATGGACTGCGACTACGATGCGGTGATGGCGCCGCTGCCGAGCTGCGTCACGCCGGAAAATCCGGCGCACTACCGGCCCTTCACCTATTTGCAGTTCATGGAGGAATACTCCGGCGCCAACTACGGCGAGCGCGCCGCAGCCGGGGTGGCCTTGCAGGGCGCCTGATTCCGCTTCGCCCGCCACCCGTCCGCATGCTTTCCTCCCGGACAACGAAATCCTGGGAGGATACCACGCCATGCGCCGCCGCAGCCTGCTGACCTCGGCCCTCATGGCCCCCTCCCTGCTGACCACGGCCCTGCTCACCCCGGCCCTGCTCACCCCGGCCCTGCTGCCTACCGTTGCCGCGGCGCAGGATTTCGCCGAACGCCCGCTCACCCTGGTGACTGGCTATGCGCCGGGCGGCTCGACCGATATCGCCGCGCGGCTGCTGGCCGACCGCCTGGCGGCGCATCTCGGCACCGGGGTCCGGGTGGTGGTGGAGAACCGGTCAGGTGCCGCCGGCGCGGTCGCCAGCGAATGGCTGCGCCGCCAGCCGGCGGATGGTTTCACCCTGATGGTGGCCGAGACCGGCTCGCATGCCATCGCGCCGAACGCGCTGATCGGCTGGAACCGCTACGATCCGGTGGCGGATTTCACCCATCTCGGCATCATCGGCATCCCGCCGTTGATCCTGGTGACCAACAACCGCTTCCTTGGCACATCCCCTGGGGCCACCGCCGCCGAGGTGGTGCAGGCCCTGCGCGCCGCGCCGCCGGACAGCATCACCTATGCGACCTCAGGCGTCGGCGGCGTGCTGCATCTGGCGTCCGAGATGCTGGCACTGCAGCTCGGCACCCGCTTCGTCCATGTGCCCTATCGCAGCGGCGCGCAGATGCTGCAGGCGATCCATACCGGGGAAGCGCAATTCGGCATCGCCGCCCTGGCTTCGGCGAATGCGATGGTGCGGGAAGGCATGGTGCGCGGCATCGCCGTCACCGGCCGGCGCCGCTTCCCGACCTATCCGGCGGTGCCGACCCTGGTCGAAAGCGGCGTGCCGGACTTCGATTTCGACACCTGGTTCGTGCTGGTGGCGCCACCGGGCATGCCGGCCGGCACCGCCGGCGCCATCAACCGGGCGCTGGTCGCGGCCCTGGCCGAGGATCCGCTGCGCGACCGGCTGATGGCGGCCGGGCATGATGCCTTCCGCGGCCCGAACGGCCTCGCGGAGGCGCGCGGCTTCGCCCAGGCGGAGGTGGCGAAATACCGCGAGGTGGTGGCCCGGACCGGGGTGCGGCTATCGCCCTGATGCGGGCTTCGCCGTTGCCCGGGTCATGGACCGGGCAGCCGTTGCGCATTATTCCTGAATCCATCGGTATTTTGCAGACGAACTCAACCTTGAACATTATGTTGAAGGGAATGGAAACAACTTTGGATTGTGCAACACACTGAATTTACACAATTCCTCCTGCATGTCGCGCCCGCTGGCCGCGATGCTGCCCGGTCTCTGGCAACGGTGGGCCTGCGCACCGGCGACCGGGACGCTCTGCATCACCACCCGACACCGGGACGCACCAGGAAGGTGAGGCTGCCATGTTCGCGCACCACCGCGTCTCGTCGCGGCCCGGCCAGGCCCTCGCCCCTATGCTGATCCTGGCCCCGTGCTGACTCCGGCCTATGGCCTCGGCCAGGCCGCCGCCGCGACGGAGGCCGAGCCGCCGATCCTGCTGAAGAGCGTCGGCGGCCTCGCCGGCGTCTCCCAATCCGGCGTCTCCCGGTACAGCCGCTACGAGGCGCCGTTCTGGACCCAGCAGGTGCCGCTCCTGACGACCGGACGGGGGCATGCCGAAATCGCCTCCTTCGACCGCGCGCACCGCGACCGGCTGCGGCGCGATGCGGTGCTGCCGGGCTGGACAGGCCGTTGCGGCGCCGTCTGCGCCGAGACCTGGAACCGCGTCATGGCCCCCGCCCGGGGCATCCTCGCCAATATGGAATAGCATGCAGCCGCGCCGCATCCGCCTTGCTGTCCTGCTCGTCACCGGGCTGCTGCTGCTGGCGCTCTGCGGTGGCACGGCGCTGCTGCTGAACCGTCTGCACGGCGCGGCCGAGGTGACCGCGCGCCACATGGTGCAGCGGGTTACCCGGGTCGCGGAAAGCACGGTGAACCGGCATTTCCTGGCGGTGGACGGCATGCTCGCCGGACTGCCCGCGGTGCTGGCGCAGATCGCCCAGGACGGCCGGCTCGACCAAGCCTCGGCCAACCGCATGCTGCGGGAACTGAACTTCCAGAATTTCACGTTCCGCGACCTGCTGCTGGTGCGGCCGGACGGCAGCCCCTGGGCCGCGGCGCTGGCCGCCTCGCGCAGCCGCTGGTTGCTGATGGATGCGGGCGCCCTCGCCGCGGCCACCGAGCGTGGCGCCGCGGCGCTCAGCGGGCCGGCGCGGAATGCGCTGACCGGCGAGTGGTCGTTGCTGTTCCTGCGCGCCATCGACCTGCCCGGCATCGGCCCGCTGGTCGCCGTCGCCGAGGTGCCGGTGCCGCTGATCGGCACGCTGCTGTCGCCGATCGGCGAATTGCCCGGGCTGAGCATTGCGGTGGAGCGGTCGGATGGACGGGTCCTGGCGGCGCTGCCGCTCGATGACCTGCACATGGGCCAGCCGATGCCATGGGCCGCCGGCACGCTGCCCGGCGACGGCAGCGCGGTGGCGGCCGCCGGCCGGCTTAACGCCACGCCGACGCTGTCCGCGGCCCGGCCGCTGCTCTATCAGGACATCTTCGTGGTGGCGAGCTACGAGGCAAGCGCCGCCTTCGCCGCCTGGGAGCTGGACCGGCGCCGGCTGCTGCTGGTCGCCAGCTGCCTCGGCATCCTGCTGGTCGCCCTCGCCTACGCGTTGAAGCTCGCGCTGCGCCAGCGCGAGCGGATCGAGGCGGAACGGACCCGCGCCCGGATGGTGCTGGAAGGCGCCATCGAGACCATGCCGGACGGCTTCGTCATGTTCGACACCGAGGACCGGCTGGTGGTCTGCAACCGTCGCTACCGCGATCTCTATGCGATCAGCGCGCCCTTCATCCGGCCCGGCGTGCGGTTCGAGGACCTCGTCCGCGAGGGAGCCCGGCGCGGCCAGTATCCGCAGGCTGGCGAGGACATCGAGGGCTTCGTTGCCGAGGTCACGGCTTGGCACCGCAGCAATCAGCCGAGCATGGAACGGCTGCTGCCGGACGGTCGTTGGCTGATGGTGACCGAGCGCAGCACGCCGGATGGCGGCACCGTCGGCATCCGCACCGACATCACCGTGCTCAAGCAGGCGATGGTCGAGCTGGCCCAGGCGCGCGATGCCGCCGCTGCCGCCACCGCCGCCAAGTCCCGCTTCCTGGCACGGATGAGCCACGAGCTGCGCACGCCGCTGAACGGCGTGCTCGGCCTGGCCCAGGCGCTGGCGCTCGACCCCCAGCTGTCCGGCGAGCAGCGGGCGCGGGCGACGACCCTGGAGGAGGCGGGACGGCATCTGGTCGCGGTCGCCAACGACGTGCTGGACCTGGCCAAGGTGGAGGCGGGACGGCTCGAGCTGCATCTCGGACCGGCCCGGCTGGAAGCGCTGCTCGACAGCGCCGCCGCCATGGTCCGGCCGGCGGCCGACGGGAAGCGGCTGGAGCTTCGCCGCAGCCTCGGTCCCGGCCTGCCGGAGATATTGCGGATGGACCAGACGCGGCTGCGCCAGTTGCTGCTGAACCTGCTGTCCAATGCGGTGAAATTCACCCCGCCCGGCGGCGTTGTGGAACTGGTCGCGCTGGCGGCGGCGACATTGCCGGATGGCCGCTGCCTGATACGGATCGAGGTGCGCGATACCGGCCCCGGCGTGCCGGAGGCGCAGCGCCGCGCCATCTTCAGCGACTTCATCCAGCTGGCGCGCGATCAGGGCCCGGGCGGCACCGGTCCCGGCGGGACCGGCCTGGGCCTGGCGATCGCCGCCGGCATCGCGCAGCAGATGGAAGGCAGCATCGGCTGCGGCGACAATCCCTATTCGCCCAGCGGCCAGGGCGCCGTCTTCTGGGTGGAATTGCCGCTGGAACAGGCGACGCTGCCGCAGGACGAGGCGCCGGCCGCGGCCTCGGCGGCGCGGCGGCCGCTGCTGGTACTGGTGGCCGACGACGTGCCGGCCAACCTCGCCGTGGCCCGCGCGCTGCTCGGCTCGGCCGGACATACGGCCGAATGCGTCGGCGACGGGGCGCAGGCGCTGGCGATGCTGGAGCGCGATGCTCCCGGCTGCCGCTTCGATGCCATGCTGATGGATGTGATGATGCCGGTGATGGACGGCATCGAGGCGACGCGGCGCATCCGCGCCCTGCCGGGCGAGGCTGGGCGGTTGCCTATCCTGGCGGTGACCGCCAGCGCCTTCGCCGAGGATATCGCCGCCTGCCGCAACGCCGGCATGGACGCCCATCTGCCCAAGCCGATCGAGCGGGAGGCGCTGCTCACCATGCTGGAGCGGCTGACCGGCGGCGCAGCGGCCAGGCCCTCCCCTGCCGACGCGACGCCTGCTGCGCCGCCGGGACCGGAGAGCCTGCCGTTGCTCGCCCGGCGCGGCGATACCTGGATGATTCCCGGGCTGGATGCGGCGACCGCCGAGCGGCTGGCGCCGGTCTTTGCCCAGGAGATCGCCGAGCAGACCGAAATCCTGCAGTTGGCGGGGCCGGATTCGATGCCGGAGGCGATCGCCGCCGCCCATCGGCTGGCCGGCTCGGCCGCCACCCTCGGCGCCAGCAGGCTGGCGGCCATGGCGCAGCGCTTCCAGGCGGAGGCGCGCGGCTTGCCGCCGGCCGGGATGCTCGCCCTGCGGGACCGGGTGCTGGCGGTGGCGGCGGAAACCCGGGCGGCCCTGCCCGCGGCGGAGCCGCGATCGGAGAATCAAGCGGAGCCGCGACTGCAGAATCACGCGGAGCCGCGACGGGAAACCCAGGCGGAGCCGGTGCAAGATACCGAGGCGGAGCCGCGGCAGGATACGACGCTGGCCTGACCGGCCCGCCCTGCCCCCGGCTTGGGCAAGGCTGCGCGCGAAAGCGCCAGTGCCGCGCCGCCGCCGTCATGAGCGGGGCCGCGCCCTGGCTGGCATGTCGATTGCTGGCCCTGGCGATATCTGGGAGCGCGAGATGACCGAATTGCCCGGCGGCATGCCGCCCGCCACGCGCGACCTTGCCGGCTATGGCCGCAACCCGCCCGACCCGCGCTGGCCGGATGGCGCGCGCCTCGCCGTCTCCTTCGTGGTCAATGTCGAGGAAGGCGCCGAGCTGTCGATCGGCAGCGGCGACGAGCGCAACGAGGCGGTGCCGGAGACGCGCCAGCTGGTCGAGGGCGCGCCGGACCCCTGCATGGAGACGCATTTCGCCTATGGCTCGCGCGTGGCGCTGTGGCGGGTGCTGGACTTGCTGGACCGCTTCGGGGTGAAGGCGACCTTTTCCTGCTGCGGCCGGGCGGTCGCGGTCACGCCGGAACTCGCCGCTGCGCCGGCCGCCGCCGGGCATGAGGTCAGCGCGCATGGCTGGCGCTGGGAGATGCATGCCGGCATGGCGGAAGCGACCGAGCGCGCCGTCATCGCCGCCACGGTCGCCACGCTGACGCAAGCCGCCGGCACCAGGCCGCTCGGCTGGCACACCAAATCGGCGCCCAGCGCGAATACCCGCCGGCTGCTGCTGGAGGAGGGCGGGTTCCTGTACGACTCGGACGCCTATGACGACGACCTGCCGCGGCTGCATGGCGCATCCCACGTGATCCTGCCCTACAGCTTCGATACCAACGACATGCGCTTCGCCCCCGGCCAGGGATTCGTGCAGCCGGAGGATTTTTCCCGCTATTGCAGCGGCGCCTTCGACTGGCTGCTGCGGGAGGGACGGACCCAGCCGAAGATGATGTCGATCGGCCTGCACCTGCGCACCATCGGCCGGCCCGGGCGCATCCGCGGGCTGGAATTGCTGCTGGAGCATATCACCCGCAGCCCGGCGGTCTGGATCGCCCGCCGCGCCGATATCGCACGGCATTGGCGGACGCTGATGGGGGTCGCCGCATGACGCAGGAAAACCCCGTCGCGCGCTGGTTGGAGCCGCCGGCCCGCTTCATCGCCATCCTCGGCGGCTGGTGGCTGCTGGGCCTCGCCTTCCTGACCTGCGCCGAGATCGCCTGTCGGAAGTTCTTCAACATCTCGATGCAGGGGGTGGATGAGATCGGCGCCTATACGCTGGCGGTATTCTCCACGCTCAGCTTCGCCTATGCGCTGGTGGTGAAGTCCCATACCCGGGTCGACTTCCTGCTCGGCCATCTGCCCGGGCCGCTGCGGGCGCTGCTGAACGCCGTCGCCTATGTCTCGCTGGCGGCGCTGGCGGTCTTCGCCGCCTGGCGCGGCTGGACCGTGCTGGAGGAAAGCCTCGAGTTCCAGAGCCATGCCAATTCGCCGCTGGGCACGCCGATGTGGCTGCCGCAGAGCCTGTGGCTGCTGGGGCTGGTCGCCTTCGCGGTGGTGGCGGTCGCCTTCGCCGGCCATGCCGCGCTGCTGCTGCTGACCGATTGGCGGCGGGTCAACCGGCTCTATGGGCCGATGACCATCGACGAGGAGGTCGAGACCGAGGCCGGCGCCATCCTGGCGCGCACCACCGTCGAGGACATGAAGGCATGACGGGCGTCGGCGAAGCGGCCATCGGCTTCGGCATCCTGGTGGTGCTGCTGTTCATCGGGCTGCATGTGGCGACCGCGATGTTCCTGGTCTCGGTGCTGGGGGCCTCGCTGTATCTCTCGGCGGCGCTGGTGGATTCGCTGGGGACGCAGTTGTGGGCCTCGATGGAGGATTACGTCCTGCTCTCGATTCCCCTGTACATCCTGCTGGGCGAGATCCTGGTGCGCAGCGGCAGCACGGATAGGCTGTACCGGAGCCTGGCGGATTGGCTGAACATATTGCCGGGCGGGCTGCTGCACACGAATATCGCGGCTTCGGCAATCTTCTCCGCCGTCTCCGGTTCCTCGGTCGCCACCGCGGCGACGGTCGCCACGGTGGCGCTGCCCAGCTTCCGCAACCGGAAATACGACGAACGGTTGGTGCTCGGCTCGATCGCCGCCGGCGCCTCGCTCGGCAACCTCATCCCGCCGGGCATCGCGCTGATCGTCTATGGCGCGATGACCAATACCTCGGTCGGCCAGTTGTACGCGGCGGCGGTGATCCCCGGGATCATCATGACGATCCTCTTCATGGGGACGATCATCCTGATGGGCATCCTCAAGCCCGACTGGATCCGCCAGGAGGAGGTGATCGACAAGCTCTCGGTCCGGCTGAAGCGGC
The DNA here is from genome assembly GCA_028291445.1 of Belnapia sp. Lineage (GTDB taxonomy): Bacteria > Pseudomonadota > Alphaproteobacteria > Acetobacterales > Acetobacteraceae > Belnapia. Next base: position 456 of record JAQGIA010000271.1, on the reverse strand, counting down.
TGGTCGATCTGCTGCCGCCACTGGTGATCTTCGCCATCATCATGGGCAGCATCTATTCCGGCTGGGCGACGGTGACGGAAAGCGCGGCGCTGGCCTGCGTCGCGGCGCTGCCGATCGCGGCGCTGTACGGCCGCCTGAACGTGGCGATGCTGCATGAGTGCTTCATCGCGACCGCGACCCTGACGGCGATGAGCCTGCTGATCCTGGCCATCGCCTTCTACCTGAATTTCGTGCTCGGGTTGCTGGGGGTGACGCCGGCGCTGGGGGCTTTCGTCACGCAGATCGGGGCGACGCCGCTCTCGCTGATCCTGGCATTGACGGTCTTCTATCTGCTGCTCGGCGTCTTCTTCGAGACCTTGCCGATGCTGGTGGGGACCGTGCCGGTGGTGTTTCCGGTGATCGTCGCGGCGGGGATCGACCCGGTGTGGTTCGGCGTCTTCATCGTGCTGATGTGCG
>JAQGIA010000232.1 GCA_028291445.1 Belnapia sp. | reverse complement strand
GGGTTTCCACCCGGGGCGCCGGCGGGCTAGAACCCCTCATCCGCAACGGAGGGGTCCCGCCCATGTCCAAGATCACCCGCCAGGGCAGCAATGCCATCCTGTCGTCCGCCGTCGAGTACCACAACTTTGTCTTCCTCGCCGGCATGACCGCCGACGACCTCACGCTCGACATCACCGGGCAGACCAAGCAGGTCGTGGCCAAGATCACCGCGGCGCTGGAAGCCAATGGCACCGACAATACCCGGCTGCTGAATGCCCAGATCTGGCTGAAGGACATCCGGGATCGCGATGCGATGAACAAGGTATGGGTTGAATGGCTGGGCGACGCCGGCCGGCCGGCCCGCGCCTGCGTGGAGGCCAATATGGCCGACCCTCGCCATCTGGTTGAGATCATGGTGAATGCCTGCCGCTAAGGCAGAAAACGTGCTCAAACAGCTATTTTGCTTGAATTGAGGGCACTTACGCTGCTTTGAGCATATGTGACTCGACCAATAAGGCGGCATCCCAAGCGGGTGCCGCCTTTTTCGTGTCCGTGGCATTACCGCTGCAACACTGTGGCCCGGTTCATTTTTGTGACATGGCCTAGGATGATCATCCTTTCGGGCATCAGTAACAGACCCGGCATCAAACGAATCACCGCGGATTTCGCCATGTTACGCGGCACCCGGTTGCCGCTGCCGCCTTCCCCACGATAGCCAAGCTGTGTCGCGAGGTTTTTCACGGCCTCGCGAGGGGGCGGTCGACGCGTACAGGGGGATTGGTATGCGGGTGCATCGGACGGCTTGGATGATAAGCGCTGTGCTCGGTGCGATGGCGGCGTCGGGGGACGCCAAGGCCACGCGGCGGGACCAGGCACCGCGGGATCAGGCCTCGGCGGCCTCGTCGGCGCGGGCTGCAACCGCGCGGCCGGCGACGGCGCCTCGGTCATCAAGCCGAAACCATGCGGTCCGGACCATCCAGGCCAATGGGCAGGGCCGCTACCTCCGGCTGGTCGCCGACCCGGGTCGCTGGCATGCCGCCGGCGCCTCCCGTCGCGGCCGCGCCACCGTGAGCAGCGGCAGCGGCGGCATTTCCTGCGTGCCCTATGCCCGCGCCGTTACCGGCATCCAGGTCAGCGGCAATGGCGGTGACTGGTGGGGCAATGCCGCCGGCGTCTACGACCGCGGCCAGCGCCCGGAACCCGGTGCGGTCATGGCCTTCCGCGCAAAGCGCGGCATGTCGCACGGCCATGTCGCCGTGGTGCGCGAGCTGGTGAATGCGCGCGAGGTGCTCATCGACCATGCGAATTGGGGCGGACCGGGCATCCGCCGCGGCACCGTCATGCAGAATGTCAGCGTGGTCGATGTCTCGGACCGCAACGACTGGTCTGCGGTCAAGGTGCAGGTCGGCCATTCCGCCGAGGCCTTCGGCCAGACCTATCCGACCTACGGCTTCATCTACAACCGTCCGGATGATGCGGTGAATACCGGCACCGCCTATGCCGGCATGCCGATGCGCCGCAGCAGCCCCCGCTACGAGCAGGTGGCGGATATGCCGGAAGCCTCCACCGGGCGTGGCTATAGCCTGCAGGGCATGGCACCGCTTAGCAGCGCCCGGGCGGCCGAGACGCGGCGCCGCTGACAAGCGGCCGACAGCCGAAGCATGAGGGGGGTCCTGCCCCTTCGGACTACCCCCACCAAAGGCCTTCGGATCCCCATAGTTTAAACCTGTGGCGTCCAGGGGCCTTGCGGCCTTAGGAGGACTGTCGAGAGGGCAAAGCCCCCTCCCGACAGCCCAAGCCCTTGCGCCGCGCTGCCGACATGGCAGTAATCCTGCATGACATGGTCGATCCTGGCGCGTGACGCCGCTACCGGCGAGTTGGGCGTGGCCGTCGCCACCCGGTTCTTCGCCGTGGGCGCGGTCTGCCCCCGCGTCGAGGGCGGTGTCGGCGCCGTCGCCACCCAGGCCCTGGTCAATCCCATGCTCGGCATCCTCGGCCTGGACCGGCTGCGCGCCGGCGAACCCCCGGATGTCGCGCTCGCCGCACTGATCGCCGGCGATGCCGGGCGGGACCACCGGCAACTCCATATGCTCTCGGCCACCGGCGCCGTGGCGCATCATACCGGCGCCGCCTGCATCGACTGGTGCGGCCATGCCGGTGGGCCGGATGTCTCGGTCGCCGGCAATATGCTCGCCGGACCCGAAGTGGTGGCGGCGACGCGGGATGCCTGGCTGGCCCGCGCCGGCCGGCCCATGGCCGAGCGGCTGCTGGCGGCGCTAGAAGCCGGCGAGGCGGCCGGCGGCGACATGCGCGGCAAGCAATCCGCCGCCCTGCAGGTCGCCAGCCGCGACCCCTACCCCGACCTCGACATCCGGGTCGACGACCACCCCGACCCGCTGGCCGAGCTGCGCCGGCTGCACCTTGTGGCGCAGCAACATTATGTCGGCTTCCGCCGCTTCCTCGCCGGGCGCGACCATCCGGGCGTCTTCGACCGGGCGGTGATCGAGGCGGCCTCGAGCCAGGATACGGGCTGATGGTGCTCGAGGTGCGCGACTTGGCGGTGACCTTCGGCACCGATCGCGGCGCGCTGCGGGCGGTGGATAGCGTCTCCTTCTCGGTCGCCGCCGGCCGCACCCTGGCGGTGGTGGGCGAAAGCGGCTGCGGCAAGTCGGTGACGGCGCTGGCCATCATGGGGCTGCTGCCGCCGGCGGCGCGGCTCGGCGGCTCGATCCGGCTGCGTGGGCGGGAGCTGGCGACCTTGACGCCGGAGGAATGGCGCGGCCGGCGCGGCCGCGACGTGGCGATGGTCTTCCAGGAACCGATGACCAGCCTCAACCCCGCCTTCACCGCCGGCGAACAGGTGGCCGAGGCGCTGCGGCTGCACGAGGGGCTCGGCGACAAGGCGGCCTTCGACCGTGCCGTCGGCCTGCTGGATCGGGTCCGCATCCCCGAGGCGGCGCGGCGGGCGCGGCAGTATCCGCACCAGCTCTCGGGCGGCATGCGGCAGCGGGTGATGATCGCCATGGCGCTGGCCTGCAAGCCGAAGCTGCTGATCGCCGACGAGCCCACCACCGCGC
>JAQGIA010000219.1 GCA_028291445.1 Belnapia sp. | reverse complement strand
CGGATGTCGCACATGCACGCCACGTCGAGGCCGAGGCCGATGGCCGGGCCGTTCACCGCGGCGATGGTCGGGGCGTCGCAGTCGTACAGCGCATTGGCCATGGCCTGCACGCCGCGACGGTAGTTCTCCCGCACGTCGGCATGGCTGCCTTCGAGGATGCCCTTGCGGTCGCGCATCGCCTTGAGGTCGCCGCCGGCGCAGAAGGCGGTGCCGGCACCGGTCAGGATGACGGCGCGGACCGAGCGGTCCCGGTTCACCTTATGGACGGCGGCGACGATCTCGTCGCAATCGGCGAAGGTGGAGATGGCGTTGCGCTTTTCCGGCGCGTTCAGGGTGAGCGTGACGATCGGGCCGTCCTGCTCGTATTTCAGGTAATCGGTCATGCGGCGGTTTCCTCGTCTCGGCTGGTCAGGTCGGCCCAGAGCCGGTCGCCGCCGCGGGCGAGCGCGGCGTCGCCGATACGGCGGGCCCAGAGGCGCTCGGCCCCGCAACTGTCGCGCCAGGCCCACATGCGGCGGGTGAACAGGTGCAGCGGATGCTCGTCGGTGAAGCCGATGGCGGCATGCACCTGGTGGGTGATGTCGGCGGCGATGCCGGCAGCCTCGCCGGCCACCACCTTGGCGCTGGCGATCTCGAATTCGGCGCCGGCCAGGCCGCGGCGGTCGGCGGCGCGGCCGGCATTGGCGACGGCGACGCCGGTCGCCGCCACCTCCCCGGCGCAGCGGGCCAAAAGCTGCTGCACCGCCTGGAAGCCGCCGATGGCGCGGCCGAACTGCTTGCGGGTATTGGCATAGTCCAAGGTCATGTCGAGCACCGCCTCCAGCGCCCCGGCGATGAGGGCCGCATGGATCAGCGCACCGGCGAGCAAGGCGCCGTCGGGACCCAGCGCCGGGGGCAGCGCGGCGGCGGCGGCGCGGTGTCCGGGCACGCGCCCGTCATAGGGCAGGCGCGAGATGGGCTGGAGGCCGTGCTTATGCGCGGTGGCGGGGTGCAGGACCACGTTGCCGTCGAGGATGCCGACCAGATTCTCCACCTGGCGGCCCCAGGGCAGGCCCATTTCCCGCGGCACGACGAGGCCGAGCAGCCCGGCCGGGGGCGCGATGCCCGCCGTTGCCAGGATACCGGCTGCGGCCATGCTCTCGGCCAGCGGTACCGGCGCGCCATGGCGCCCGAGCACATGCCAGACGGCGGCCGCATCGCCCCAGCCGAGGCCGGCGCCGCCCTGTTCCTCCGGCACCATGGCCAGGGGCAGGCCGAGCGCCTCGATCTCGGCCCAGAGGGTCGCGGGCCAGGTGCCGGTCTCGGCGGCGCGCAGCAGCGTGGGATTCGATTGGTCCGTCAGCAGGCGCTCGACCTGCTCGACCAGGATGTCGCGGATTTCGCTCATCTCAACGCAGCCCCAATTGGCGGGCGATGATGCCGCGCAGGATTTCCCTCGTGCCGCCGCGCAGGCTGTAGCTGCGGGCCACCATGGTCATCAGGCCGAGCATCTCCCGCACCTGCGGCGGGGTGCGGGCGGGGTCGATCAGCGCGCGCAGCGTCTCGGGCAAGGCCTGTTCGTAGTCGTTGCCGGCATCCTTCACCAGGGCCGCCTCGCGGGCCGGGGTCTTGCCGTCCTGCAGCATGCCGGCGACGGCGAGCGACATTTGTCTTAGCGTCCCGGCGCGGGCCAGCAGGCGGCCGACCGTCTCCGGCGCGGCGGGTTCGGCGCGAAGGTCGTCCAGCGCGGCGGTCAGCAGCGGGAGGGAAGACAGGTAGCGCTCCGGGCCGGCGCGCTCGAAGGCCAGTTCGGCGGTCGCCTGCTCCCAGCCATTGCCCTCGGTGCCGACCAGCATGGCATCGGGGACGAAGACGTCATCGAAGGTGATCTCGTTGAAGCCTTCCTCTCCCACCAGGTCGAGGATGGGGCGAATGGAGATGCCCGAGAGGCGGCAATCGACGAGGAATTGGGACAGGCCCTGGTGCCGCGCCTTGGGGTCCTGGGCGGGACCGGTCCGCAGCAAAGCGATCATGAAGTCGCAGCGATGCGCATTGGTGGTCCAGACCTTGCGGCCGTTGATCCGCCAGCCGCCGGGGACCTTCTCGGCGCGGGTCCGCAGGCTGGCGAGGTCGGAGCCGCTGTCGGGCTCGGACAGGCCGATGGCAAAGGCGAGTTCGCCGCTGACGATCCGGGGGAGGAATTCGCGGCGCTGCTCCTCGGTGCCGAGGCGGAGGATGAGCGGGCCGGATTGCCTATCCCCGATCCAATGGGCGCCGACCGGGGCGCCGACCGCCAGCATCTCCTCCAGCACCACGTAGCGTTCCATGGCGGTCCGCTCGCCGCCGCCATAGGTCGCCGGCCAGGTCATGCCGATCCAGCCGCGCTTGCCGACCTCGCGCGAGAATGCGCGGTCGAAGCCCATCCAGGAATAGGCCGGGACGATGGGGGGCCAGTCGCGCCCGGCTTCGGCCAGGAAGGCGCGCAGGGTGGCGCGGAGGGCGGGCGCGCCCGCCGGGGTGTCCCTGAGGTCGAAGCGGAACCCCGCCATGCCGTCTCTCCCGTAAGTGGTCTTGCGGCCTTAGGTGGCGCAGATCGGCCCGGGGCGCCAGCCCCCCGCCGTCATGCGCCAGCCCCCTGCCACCATGCGCCAGTCCCCGCCGTCATGCGGCCTTATCCGGCGGCGGCACGTTCCAGGGCGGCGATGTCCAGCTTCACCATCTGCGTCATGGCCGTGAAGACCCGGCTCGAAACGCCGGCGTCCGGGTTGGCAAGAAGCCGCGGCAAGGCTTCGGGAACGACCTGCCAGGGGACGCCCCATCTGTCGCGGAGCCAGCCGCACATGATCTCGGCGCCGCCATCGGCGGTGAGCCCCGCCCAGAGCCGGTCGACCTCCGCCTGGTCGGCACAGGACACCGAGATCGAGGCGGCGGTCCCGTAATCGGCGGGGGTGCCGCCATTGAGGGCCTGGAAGCTCTGCCCGCCGAGGGTGAAGGCCACCAGGATCACCTCGCCCGCCTTGCCGCCGGGCCAGTCGCCCGGCGAGCGCTGGACATGGGTGATGCTGGAGCCGGGCACGAGGGAGACATAGACGCGGACCGCCGCTTCCGCATCCTTGCCGAACCAGAGGCATGTGCTGATTTTCGCCATTGCAACCTTCCTCTCCATGGAGGTTCCCGTCGCATTGGGTACCACAAGTATCCCGGGTGCGGCGGGGCGCTTTCCAGCGGGACCGCCGGCGCCCCGCCTTGCCATCCTCGCCGCCCGGGGCTTTCCTGCCCACCCAGCGAATGGGGTGGGCGCCATGGGTAAATTCGGCATCGGCCAACCGGTACGGCGCAAGGAGGACGTCCGGCTGCTGACCGGGCGCGGCACCTATACCGACGACATCGACGCCCCTGGCCAGGCGCATGCCCATATCCTCCGCAGCCCGCATGCCCATGCGCGGATCGTCTCGATCGATACCGCCGCGGCGCGGGCGGCGCCCGGGGTGGTGGCGGTGCTGACCGGGCAGGATGCGGCGGCCGACGGGATCGGGCATTTCCCGGTCATGGTCGACGTGCCGGGCAAGGGCGGGTCCAAGCTGTTTCCGACGCCGCGCGCCATCCTGCAGACCGAGCGGGTCCGCTTCGTCGGCGACCCGGTGGCGCTGGTGGTGGCCGAGAGCCGCGCCCAGGCGCATGACGCGGCCGAGCTGATCGCGGTGGACTACGAGATCCTGCCCAGCATCACCGACACCGGCAGCGCGCTGGACCCGGCTGCGCCGGTGATCTGGGAGGCGCATGGCAGCAACCTCTGCGTGCTGTGGGACAGCGGGCGGGAGGCGGAGGCGGCAGCCGGCTTCGCCCGGGCGGCGCATGTCGTCTCGGTCGAGCTGGTGCAGAACCGCCTGGTCGGCAATCCGATGGAGCCACGGGTGGCGCTCGGCCAATACGATGCGGCGACCGAGAGCTACACGCTGCATTCGCCGACCCAGGGGGTGATGCGGGTGCAGGATGGGTTGGCCCGGCTGATCCTGAAGGTGCCGAAGGACAGGCTGCGGGTGATCTCGCCGGATGTCGGCGGCGGCTTCGGGCTGCGCGGCAAGATTTTTCCGGAGTCCGGCATGGTGTTGTGGGCGGCCAAGAAGCTCGGGCGGCCGGTGAAGTGGATCAGCGGCCGGACCGAGACCTTCCAATGCGACCCGCATGGCCGGGACCATGTGACACGGGCCGAGATGGCCTTGGATGCCGATGGCAAGGTGCTCGGCGTCAAGATCCGGACGCTCGCGGCGATGGGCGCCTACCTGCAGGATTTCGGCCCGCGCGTGCCGACCGTCGCCGGCGGGCGGATCATGGGCACGGTCTACGACATCCAGGCGCTGAACGCGC
>JAQGIA010000208.1 GCA_028291445.1 Belnapia sp. | reverse complement strand
GTCAGCAGCGGCGAGAGGATCAGCGCCGCCGGCTGCTGCGTCAGATGCGCCTGGCGGATCGTCCGATCCACGACGAACTCGCATTCGTCGAGCCGGGTGACGACGTGATAGGGCATCGCCAGGGATTCCAATGTCGGCCGCATGGTGCGCCAGACCGCGGCCTGGCCGATGTTGAACTCGCCCAGGGTGCCGCGCTCGCTCACCATCAGCAGCACCGGGATCTGATAGGCGCAGGGCAGGCTGGCCAATACATTCGCCAGGGTGGCGAAGCCGCTGGTCTGCATCAGGACCATGCCGCGCAGCCCGGCCATCCAGGCGCCGGCGACGATGCCGACCGCCTCCTCCTCCCGCGCCACGGTGAAGGCATTGAAGAAGGGGTCGGCGTGGACGGCGGCGATCAGCGGCTTCAGCACGTTGTCCGGCACATAAGGAATGAGCCGGACGTGATTCGCCTTCAGCACATCGACCACGATTTGGGGCCAGGCGCGGTCTGCGGCGTCCATGCGGTTTCTCCCTATTCGACGGCGATCCTGGCCTGCCGGATCACCTCGCGCCAGAGGGGCACCTCGCGCGCGACGCGGGCCTTCAAGCCGTCGGCGCCTTCCGGCCGGGCGATGAGGCCGCCAGCCTGGTAGCGCTGCCGCACCTCCGGCCGGCGCAGCACGGTCAGCACCGCCTCGCTCAACAGCTGCACCACCCCAGGCGGCGTCGCCGCCGGGGCAAAGAGGGCGTTGAAGGTCTCGGAGACGGCATCGGCGATGCCAAGCTCGGTCAGGGTCGGCACGTCGAGCAGGCCCGGGACACGTTCGGCCCCGGTCTGCGCCAACGCCTTGATCTGGCCGTTGCGGACGGCGACCTCGACCTGGCCACCCTGGCTGGCGATCAGGATTTCGGTGGTGCCGGCGAGGATGGCCTGCACCGCCGGCCCGGCGCCGAGGAAGGGCACATGGGTGAAATGGGCGCCGGTCCGCAGCTTCAGCACCTCGCCCGCCAGATGCGGCGTCGTGCCGATCCCCGGGCTGGCATAGTTGAAGTGGTCCGGCCGCGCCTTGGCCGCGGCGATCAGCTCGGCAAGGCTGGCCATGCCACTATCCGCACGCACGCAGATCAGGTTGGGCGAGGCGCCGAGGGTGCCGACCGGGGCGAAGTCGCGGAAAGGGTCATAGGGCGGGTTGCGGTAGAGGCTGGCATTCACCACGAAGACCGAGGAGGCCACCAGCAGCGTATAGCCATCCGGCGGGGCCCGGGCGACGACGCCGATCGCGATATTGCCGCCCGCCCCCGCCCGGTTCTCGATCACCACCGGCTTACCCAAAATCTCGGCAAGGCCGGGCGCCACCATGCGGGCGGAGAAATCCGTCGAGCCGCCCGGCGGGAAGCAGACAATGATGGTGATCGGCCGTTCGGGCCAAGCGGCCTGGGCGCTCGCACCGCCCGCGGCCAGCGCAGCGGCGACCGCCAGCGCGCCGCGCCGGCCGGCCTGATGTAATCCTGCCACCATCGTTTCCCCTTGATCCGGCCGTTGCCCGGCCTGGACGATTACGCCGCGATGGTTTCCTCGGGCGGGTAGTTCAGCTCGACCGCGACGCCATCCGGGTCGAACAGGAAAAGCTGGGTCTGGCGGTCGCGCGGGATCACCCGCTCCTCGTGTTCGATGCCCCGCTCGGCCAGCCGCGCCTTCATGGCGGCGAGGCCGGTGCAGGAAAAGGCGATGTGGTCCAGCAGCCCGGTCGGGCCGCTGTTGCGCGGGATATGCGCGTCGCGCTCACGCGGGCCGATCAGATGCACCGTCGGCTCGCCGCCGCAATAGAGCCAATAGCCGGCGAAGCCGAGCGGCGGCCGGTAGCCGATCTCGAGGCCCAGCACCTCGGTGTAGAAATCCTTGGTCCGCTCCAGATCCGCGGGGCGGATCGTGTAGTGGTTCAGCCCGTTGAGAGGCATGGCCGCTATCCTTCTTTTCTAAATGAACCGCGCCTGAGGGTTCAGCCCCAGGAAATGCTGGCCGCAGACCTCGAGATGCGCCGTCCGCCCCTGCACCTGCTGGCCGGAGGCATGGATGTCGCGCATGCGGCGCTCGAAGGGTTCGGACTGGAAGATCGCGGTCGCCCCGGCCTCGTGATAGGCCCATTCGACCACCTCCTTGGCCCGGTGGATGGCCGAGGTGGAGGCGAGGCGGATCAGCACCTTCTCCGCCATGGTGATATGGCCGCGGGCGGCGACCGTCTCCCAGGCCTCCTCCAGGGTTTCCAGCAGGAAGGCGCGGGCGGAGCGCAGCTTGGCCTCGTTCTGCGCCAGGCCGTTCTGGATGACCTCGCTGTCGCGCATCGCCCGGGTGGTCGCCGCCGGGGTCTTGCGCATCGCCATGCCGGTGAACTCGTCCAGCATGCCGCGGGCGATCCCCATGGAAACGCCGGCGAAGCCCGAGGCATAGATATGGGTGGTCGAGAATTGATAGAGCGTGCCGGGCAGCCGGCGCTCGGCATCGGTATCGCGGCAGACGGTATACTCGTCCGGGACGAACAGCCCGGCGACGCCGTAGGTGTCGCTGCCGGTGCCGCGCAGGCCGACCACGTTCCAGGCATCCTGGAATTCGATGCGGTCCTTGCGGATCATCATGGTCCGCTCGATCGGCTGGCCATCGGCGCCGAGCCGCAGGCTGCCGTCCCGTTCCTTCACCCGGCAATGCCCGCCGATCCAGGTGGCATGCTTGGCACCCGAAGCGAAGCGCCAGGTGCCGGTGACGCGGTAGCCGCCCGCCTCCACCTCGGCCATGCCATTGCCCATCCCCCAGGCGACCGCGCCGCGCGGATCCTTGCCCCAGATCTCCCAGGCCGCCTCCGGCGCCAGATAGGCCGCCGCCATGGAACAGCCGGAGGCCTGGCCGAGGCACCAGCCGGTGCTGGCATCGGCGGCGGCGATGATCTCCTGCATGCGGACGAAGGTGGCTGGTGTCACCTCCTCGCCGTTGAAGGCGCGCGGCAGCAGGGTGCGGAACAGGGCGGCGCCATGCAGCGCGTCCAGCACATCCTCGGTCAGCGCCCGGCCGGCCTCGATCCGCGGCGCCGCCGCAGCGATGATCGGCACCACGGCGCGGGCGCGGGCCACCGGATCGGTCCGCGGCCGCAGGGTCGCCAGGTCGCTTACCTCGAGTGCCGCGCTCATGCCGACGCCTCCCTCAAAAAAAGTCGGTCGATCGACCATATGTCGGCGTCTCACCTGGGCCGTGTCAAGCAGGATGAGACAAGGCTATAGGCAGGGCAAAGCTGGGATGATGAGCAGGACATGGCGCTAGGCGAGACGATGAAAACGGCGACGGAGGCCGGCCCGAGCGTGCGGGACCGCATACTCGACATGGCTCAGTCCCTGTTCGCCGAGCATGGCTATTCCGCCGCTTCCACCCGGGCGATCGCCCAGGGTGCCGGGGTAAACCTCGCCCAGCTGCATTATCATTTCGGGGCGAAGCGGGATCTGTTCAAGGCCGCCTACATGCGCGGTGCGGTGCAGGTGACCGAGACGCGGAGCAAGGCGCTGGCGGATGCGCGGGTCCGCTTCGCCGGCCAGCCCATCCCGCTGGAGGCCCTGGTCCGCAGCTTCGTCACCCCCTTCATGCTGAACGGGCAGACGCCGGAGGGGCGGGCCACGATGCGCATGCATGCCCGGCTGCACACCGAGCCGGACGACATCTCGAAGGAGGTGCTGAGCACGGTCTATGACGAGACCACGCTGGCCTATACCGACGAGTTCCAGCGCATCCTGCCGCATCTGGGCCATGAGACGCTGTGCTGGCGGCTGTATTTCATGATGGGCGCCTATCGCTACACCCTGCTGCGGACCGGCCGGCTGGAAGCGATGTCGGGCGGCGCCTGCGACAGCGGCGATTTCGAACGGGCGGTAGCGGAGATCCTGCCCTTCCTCTGCGCCGGGCTGGCCGCGCCGGCCTGACCGGGCTTGCGGCGCCGGGGTAGGCAGACAGGGAAGCTTGGGGAGGAAAAAGCATTTCCTCCCCAAACCCCACCTTT
>JAQGIA010000155.1 GCA_028291445.1 Belnapia sp. | reverse complement strand
CGCCGCTGCGCACCGCACTCAGCGCCGCCAACCCGCGGGCGCCGCGCGCCTTCGCATGCCGCGCCGTCTCCAGCACCAGGAAGGCGGCGGCGCTGCCGGTGATCATGCCGCCACCCGCTGCGGCGCGCGCCGCCAGAGGTGCCCATTCGCCCCGCCACAAGCCGCCCGAGGGCGCGTAGAGCATCACCATGTCCCAGCGCCCGGCCACATAGGCGCCACCGACCAGCGCCAGGTCGCCGCGTCCCTCGGCCAGCCGCGCCGCGGCGATCCGCACCGCATCGGCGGCGGCGGATTCCTCGCCCATGAAGGTGCGGGAGGAGCCGGTCACCCCGTGCACGATCGAGATATTGCCGGCCAGCAGGTTGGAGAGCTGGGCCAGGAACAGCGTCGGCCGCAGCCCATTGGCCAGCCGCTCGTTCAGCAGCGGCCCGGCCTCGCCCGGCGGCAGGGCGGCCAATTCCCGGCAGATCGCCTCGTCCAGCGGCACGTCGCGCTCGCCGCCGCCGGCCGCGACCACCAGATGCATGTCGGCGACCAGCCCGCGGGCGCCGGCATGGTCGATGGCGAGGCCCGCGGCATAGGTGCCCAGCCGCTGCCAGGGCTCCATCTGCCGCTGGTCGCCCTTCTTCGGGATCTGGCTGTCGAGGTTCAGCGCCGGCAGCGGATGGATGGGGAAGGGGGCGAAGGTGGCCGCATCCACCACCGGCGCGGCCGGCGGCGCGGCCAGCGCCGCCAGATGCGGGGCCGGCCCCTCGCCGAGGCAGGAGACCAGCCCGACGCCGGTGATCCAGACGGGCTCGGTCATGCCTCGCGATCCTCGATAAGCCCCATCCGCACCGCCTGGGCGCGCATCGCCGCCTGCAATTCGGGGGCGGGGAAGTCCTGTATGCTGAATTTCATCTCGCGCACCTCGCAGATGCGCTTGCCGGCACTGGTGATGGCGGCATCGGTCACCGCGAAGCCGGAGCCCTCATGCACCAGCCGCGCCGTGACGTTCAGCACCATGCCGGGGCCGACGAAGCTGCGCAGCTTGGTTTCCCGGCTGCCGATCAGGAAGGGCATGCGGGCGAAGCCCAGCCGCTTCATCAGCATATGGCCCGAGGCCTGGGCCATGGTTTCCACCAGCAGCACGCCGGGAACCAGCGGATGGCCGGGGAAATGCCCTTCGAAGACCGGGCTGGCCAGCGGCACGGTCGCCTCGGCCAGGATGCTCTCGGCATCGACCGAGAGCACCTTGTCGATCATCTGGAAGTATTCGAGGCGCACGGGCCCGGGCTCCGGCCGTTCGGGCTTGCTGCGGCCGGCCGGTCAGCCGGCCTTGGCCGCGACCAGTTCCTCGATCCGCTTCGCCAGGTTCTCCATGACGAAATACTGCCCGGCCGGCGCCGTGCCGGAATTGACCTCCTGGGTCCAGGATTCGACCGGCACCTTGATGCCGAAGGCCTTGTCGATGGCGAAGACGATATCCAGGAAGTCCAGGCTATCGATGCCGAGATCCTCGATGACATGGCTTTCGGGCTTGATGTTCTCACGCGGAACGTCGCTGGTTTCCGCGATGATGTCGGCGATGCGCTCGAACGCCGAGGCCATGGGATGATCTCCGAAACAGGCAGGGAATGGAAGCCGGGTCTTCGCGCGAACGGGAGCGCTTGGCAAGCGTCGCATCCACGGCTTGGCCGGCATCGGCTGGCAGGATCGGCCGGAGGTAAACCGCCAAGACCACATGGTTGGCGGATCGTACATGCGGTAGAAATATTCTAAGTCGTTGATTTGTCAGATGCACATAAGTGTTGTCAAAACTCTGTGCAGGGCATGGCGCCGGCGGGCTTGCGCCATCGATGCGCCGATCCGTTCGAATTGAAGCCGGATTGGTAGGGGCGGCCGGACTCGAACCGGCAAGACCTCGCGGTCGGCGGATTTTGAATCCGCTGCGTCTACCATTCCACCACGCCCCCGCAGGGCGCAGGTAGCATGGGAGCATCGCCGCTGGGAAGCGGGGTAGGGTCAACCATGGGCGGCAGGATGGACCTCGACCGGGCGTTCCAATCCGGTGGGCCTGACTATCATCCGGCACGGATCGGACCATGCCGGACTATGGGACGCCGGCTGGCTAAACCGCCCAACCTCGCCTATCCATATCGCTGCCAGTCGGCGTGCTGCCGCCGGTCCCATCGCTTCGGTGCATGCAACCGGCCGCTGCACCAGCCTGAGGAACCACCGAATGCCCAGCTTGCCGACGCTCGCGCTTCCGTGACGCAACCATACCGGTCCTTGCCACTTGTTGCGGTAACATGCACGACAGAATCACCCTGCCGCCCCCGCCGCGCGTCCCTGGCCTGGGGCCGATCCGCAATGCGGCCCTGTTCCTCGACTTCGACGGCACCCTGGTGGAGATCGCCGCCAAGCCGGATGCCATCGATGTCCCCGACTACCTCCCCGCCCTGTTGCAGCGGTTGAGCGAGGGATTGGGCGGCGCCCTGGCGGTGGTCAGCGGCCGGGCGCTAGGCGACCTCGACCATTTCCTCCCGGTGCCGATCGCCATGGCCGGCGACCATGGCGCCTCGTTGCGGCCGGACCCGTTGCAGCCGGCCCGGCTGCCCGGCCTGCCGACCCCGCCCGCCATCTGGCGGGCCCATGCCGATGCCCTGGTCGCCCGCTACCCCGGCGCGCTGGTCGAGGACAAGGCGCATGGCTTCGTCATCCACTACCGCCAAGCGCCGGATTTAGGGCCGGAGGCCGAGGCGCTGCTCGCCGCCCTGGTCGCCGAGGATCCGCAGCGCTTCAGCCTGCTCGAAGCCCGCATGGCCTGGGAGATCCGGCCGCAGGGCGCTTCCAAGGCCACCGCGGTCCATGCGCTGATGGCGCAGCCGCCCTTCACCGGCCGTGTCCCCGTCTTCATCGGCGACGACGTGACCGACGAGGAGGGCATGGAGGCCGCCCGGAGCTACGGCGGCCATGGCTGGCGGCTGGACGACATGTTCGGCACGCCGCAGGGGCTGCGGGACTGGCTGGCCGAAGCCGCGGTGGCGGCATGAGGCGCCGGCCGGGGCCGAGGGTATGAGCCGGCTCGTCATCGTCGCCAACCGGGTACCCAATCCGCGCGAGCGCGGTGCCACGGCCGGCGGCCTCGCCGTCGCGCTGAAGGATGCCATGTCGCGGCGCGAGGCGATGTGGTTCGGCTGGTCCGGCCAGACCGACAATGCGACGGCCACCACGCCGACCGAGACCACCGAGGGCCGGCTGACCTATGCCACGCTCGATCTCGGGCGGCAGGATTACCAACACTACTACCAGGGCTTCGCCAATGCGACGCTGTGGCCCACCTTGCACTACCGCCTGGGCCTGGCGCTGTTCCAGCGGGCGGATTACGCCGGTTATCGCGCGGTGAACGTCGCCTTCGCCGCGGCGCTGGCGCCGCTGTTGCGGCCGGATGATCTGGTGTGGACGCATGACTTCCACCTGTTTCCCTTCGGCGCGGAGCTGAAGCGGCTGGGCTGCACCCAGCGCCAGGGCTTCTTCCTGCACATCCCGTTTCCGCCCTATGGCCTGTTCAGCGCCCTGCCCAAGGCGGAGGAATTGCTCGCCGACCTCGCCGCCTACGACGTCATCGGCGTGCAGACCGAGGATGACGCCGCCAATCTGCGCGGCGCCCTCCAGGCGGTGGGCGAGCCGGAGGCGGCCAGCCGCGTCGCCGCCTTCCCCGTCGGCATCGACGCCGAAGCCTTCCGCAAGCTGGCCGAGCGCGCCATGGCCCGGGCCGATACCCGGCGCTTCGAACAGAGCCTGATGGGCCGGGCCCTGGTGCTCGGCGTCGACCGGCTGGACTATACCAAGGGCCTGCCGCAACGCTTCGCCGGCTATGCCCAGTTGCTGGCCCGCTTCAAGGCGCATCACGGCAAGGTCACCTACCTGCAGGTGGCGCCGGTCTCGCGCGGCGACGTGGCGCAGTACCGCAGCCTGCGGCGCGAGCTGGATGAATGGGTCGGCCGCATCAACGGCCAGCATGCCGAGCCCGATTGGGCGCCGCTGCGCTACATGACCCGCGCGGTGGCCCGGCCGACCCTGGCCGGCTTCATGCGCATCGCCAAGGTCGGGCTGGTGACGCCCTTGCGCGACGGCATGAACCTGGTGGCCAAGGAGTATGTCGCCGCGCAGGACCCGGCCGACCCCGGCGTGCTGCTGCTGTCCCGCTTCGCCGGCGCGGCGCCGCAACTGCCCGGCGCCTTGCTGGTGAACCCGCTGGACCCGGACGCGATCGCCGAGGCCTTGGACATCGCGCTGAGCATGCCGAAAGATGAGCGGGTGGCGCGCTGGGAGGCAATGCGCCCGGCGGTATGGGAAGCCGGGGCAAGGGCCTGGGGCCGGGATTTCGTGGCGGCGCTGGAGGGGTAGCGGCCGGCGGCTTGCCGCGGCGGCCGCTACCGTCCCCTGCCTGGACCGCTGCTCAGGTGGCGGGTGCCAGCTTGTCCTGGGTCTTGGTGTCGAAGTCGCTGGCGTCGTGGCGCTCGTGCAACTGGCTGGCCGGGTCGCCCTGCATCCGGTTCACCATCCGCCCCCGCCGGGCCGCCGGACGCGCGCCGATGGCATCCGCCCAACGCTGGACATTGGCATAGCTGGCCACATCCAGGAATTCGGCCGCGCCATAGAGCCAGCCCTTCGCCAAGCCGCCATACCAGGGCCAGACCGCCATGTCGGCGATGGTATAGTCGGGGCCGGCCAGATAGGCGCTCTCGGCCAGGCGGCGGTCGAGCACGTCGAGCTGTCGCTTCACCTCCATGGCGAAGCGGTCGATCGGGTATTCCATCTTGAAGGGCGCATAGGCGTAGAAATGGCCGAAGCCGCCGCCGAGATAGGGCGCGCTGCCCATCTGCCAGAACAGCCAGGACAGGCATTCGGCCCGTGCCGCGGCTTCGGTCGGCAGGAAGGCGCCGAATTTCTCCGCCAGATGCACCAGGATGGCACCGGATTCGAAGACCCGGATCGGCGTCGGGCCGCTGCGATCAAGCAGGGCAGGGATCTTGGAATTCGGGTTGATGGCGACGAAGCCGCTGCCGAATTGGTCGCCATCGCCGATCTTGATCAGCCAGGCGTCGTATTCGGCGCCGGCATGGCCGAGGGCCAATAGCTCCTCCAGCATCACCGTGACCTTCACGCCATTCGGCGTGCCCAGCGAATAGAGCTGCAGCGGATGGCGGCCGACCGGGAGTTCCTTGTCATGCGTCGGCCCGGCGATGGGGCGGTTGATGCTGGCGAAGCGGCCGCCACTGGCCTTGTTCCAGGTCCAGACCTTGGGCGGGGTGTATTCGGGCTGATCGCTCATGCGGTGGGCTCCGGTGGTGGTTCGATTTTTGCAACGGCTCGGCGCACCGCCAACAGCATGAGCCGTGGCGGAACGACGAGGTTGCTCCGCAGCGATATGGCTCGTTGATGAGCGAGGATAAGGGTCGGGGCGACCGGCAGCGCTCTGCCAACCCAATGCGCGGTTCATTGGAAAATGGTGCCGGCACCTGGGACTGAACCGGGGACCTACTGATTATGAAATCAGCTATCTCGGCGTCCGGCTCGAAAGACCATTTGTTTTCAGTGGGATGAAAAGTTGCGGTTTATTGGCTGGTTTCCGGGGTGGCGAGAAGCGGTCACGGATAGCTGGACGGCGGACACAATGTCACGGCGGGACAGGCGGTGGGCAGCACGTCGTGGCCGCTGCTCGACCATCTGAGACGGTTGCTGCCTGGGTCCTGGAACTGAGCATGGGTCGGCCCCGGGTGTCCCGCAGCCCTGCCTCGGCCCTCTCCTGAACGGCGGAGGTCATCCTCGACGATGAGCGTCGGCTGCTGCCGCGCGCCACCCATGTGGCTTGGCATAACCTCGGCTACCGATCTGGATACCGTCCTTCGGTCCTGTGGCATCGTCTTGGCGATGCTTCGCAACGATCCCGAGCGTAGATGGCGCGCACGAATGGTTCTCTGAAAGCCTCAGGCAAATTCTAATTTTTCCTTCGGTGCGGGACCAACAGAGAACTTCAGCAGCCTGCGAGTGGTCTCCTTGACCATTCGTCATTCGTTGGCGGTGCAACGCGGCCAAGATGGTGCCGGCCCCGAGCGCCACACCCACACGCCGGCCGCTCCTGGCGCGCAGCCGCTCGCGCAGGACCCGGGCGCCTGCAACGCTGCCTGCAGACGCAGCCGCAGTAGCGAGGATCACGTGGTCGGGCTCCAAGGTCAGCACCTTGTCGAAGGCCTCCACCATGGTGGAGGCATGTTTTCCAACTGCTGAGCAAACTCTGCGTCGGTCCGGGTTGGCGCGTTGGGGATGCGGAAGCCGCGGACGTGGTTGGTGATCTCGGGCGGCCGCATGGCGTCGTATCGGGCTGCACGGAAGTGTTCGTGGGGGGGGACGAGCATACCGAGCTTCATGCGCCAACCAAGCGTGTCCGCCATTCTATCTCCCTCTTGTCCGAATCTGTCGGGGATATCAGTGCCGCTCTGGCCGGGGTGGTCAGGCCATCGCCAGGACGGCGGTCGTCCCGGAGGCCGCCACCCGCACGGCAACGTCAGGCCGATGTCTGCGCATGATGGCAAGCGCCGCTTCATGGGCCGAGTTGGCATGCTCGCGGGTATCGTAGAATGTGACAGACGCCCCGCGGGTCTGGTCCTCGGCTGAGCGTTGGAAGTAGCCGCCGCGGAAGCCGGGGAGTTTCTGGATAGCCTCCAGCGTTTCCTCGATGACTGGCCGCAGTACCGAAACAGGGGGCAGGTTCTCCGTTTTCCTCACCATGCAGTAGAGGGAATGGCCCTCATCACCGTTCTGCGGTGCCACGACGGCGTGCGGACCGACCTCTCCGTGAAAACGCTCGGTCGGCTCGTCGAACCCAGTAAGGTTGCCGGTCACCCAATCTCGGACCTTTTCGCGGCTGTTCTTCATCCCGTCGGCGTTCTCCCAGATGGTGACGGCAACAATATCGCCCTGTTCGCTGGCGAAGGCCGCGTATCCGAGGAAGCCATGCTGACTTTTCAACAGTGGGACAAAACCCTGCTGGACCTTCGGCGCAGCCTCCTTGATCCGTCCGGCCGCGACCGCGTAGCGACTGATACTGATGTACATGTCGCTGCTCCGTTTCGTCAGTGGATGGAGAATCCGTCAGTCAGCAGTCATTGAAAGGTTTCGGTTAGGCCCGCGCCTCAAGGATCATGTTGAACGGCGTTTCAGTTGCACGACGAATGCTGCCGAACCCCGCGCCACCAATTGCCTCACGCAGCCGGGCCTCGCCAGCCTGGGCACCGAATGCCGCGCCCACTTCCTGGGACAACGAGGTCGGGATGCAGATCAGCGTCGATCCCGCATAAAAAAGGCGGCTAACAGGATTCAGATTGTCCTCCAGCCGGTCACCCGCCATCGGCTCGACGATCATCCATGTGCCGTCCGGCTTGATCGATCGCCGTATGTGCGAGGCCACGCCGACCGGATCGCCCATATCGTGCAGACAGTCGAAGCAGGTGACGAGGTCGAATTCCCCGCCAGGAATTTCCTTTGCGGTGGCGACCTCGAACCGGGCGTTGCCGGTGACCCCGTGTATTTCGGCGTGCTTCCGCGCGTCCTCGATCGAGCCGTCGTGGAAGTCGTAGCCAATGAAGCGTGAGTTGGGGAATGCCTTGGCCATGAGGACAGTGGACCACCCATGGCCGCAACCCACGTCCGCGACGGTGGCTCCCTTCTCCAGTTTGGCCACCACGCCGTCCAGGGCGGGAAGCCACTGCGCAACAAGATGGTTGTGGTAACCCGGTCGGAAAAAGCGCGCCACCGCGCAGAACATGCATCCCGCCTGATCACCCCAGGCCACGCCACCGCCGGCCCGAAAGGCTTGCTGAACCTTGGTCTGGTTCTCCTGCAACGCGACCATAAGGTCGAAGGCGCCCATCATGTAAACGGGGCTGTCCTCATTGGCGAAGACCATGGCCTGCTCGGGCGGAAGCGTAAACTCCCCGCTTTGGGGATCGTAGGTGAGGTATCCGGACGCTGCGTTGAAGGACAACCATTCGCGCAGGTAGCGCTCGTGGACCTTGGCCTTCTCTGCCAACGCCCCGCAGGTCATCGGACCTTCGGCATGCAGGGTTCGGTAGAGCCCCAAGGTGTCACCCATCC
>JAQGIA010000137.1 GCA_028291445.1 Belnapia sp. | reverse complement strand
GGCCGGCCGGGACGGCGATGCTGATGCGAGACATCCGCCGCACATGGCCCAGGCCGGCGGTGCGGCGGCCAGGGTCGCCACTGTGGCAGCCGCGGCGGGCGCCATGGCGGCGCCGAGCAGGTGCCTGCGGGTCGGTGCCACCATCGCCTCTCCTTCCGCCGGTCACCTGGTTAGTCGTCGTAGCGCAGCAGCGTTTCGCAGGGCACGTCGAGCCGGGCACGGCCGCCGAGGAAGGTCAGCTCGATCAGCGCCGCGACCGCCGGTACCTCGGCCCCCGCCTGGCGCAGCAGGCCGATCCCCGCCGCCATGGTCCCGCCGGTGGCGAGCAGATCGTCCAGCAGCACCACCCGCTGGCCTGGCACGATGGCATCGGCCTGCATCTCGATCCGGTCGGTACCGTATTCCAGCGCGTAGTCGAGGCCGATGGTGGCCCCGGGCAGCTTGCGCGGCTTGCGCAGCATGACGAAGCCGAGGCCGAGTTCCAATGCCAGCGGCGCCGCCACCAGGAAGCCGCGGCTTTCGATGCCGGCCAGCACATCCGGCTTATAGGGACGCACCAGCGCCGCCATCCGCGCCATAGCCGCATGCCAGGCGGGGCCATGCCGCAGCAGGGTCGAGATGTCGTAGAACAGGATGCCGGGCTTCGGGAAATCCGGAATGCCGCGGATATGCTCGCGCAGGTCGATAACGGGTTCGGGCATGCGACTCTTTCGCTCGGGCGGATATGCGGGAGACAGGGGAAGGCGGGCAGAGGGAGGTGGGCAGGGGTGGCGACACTAAGCACCGCCGGCCCGAGCCGTGCAACGGCAGCGGTGGCGCGGCCGGATGGGGCTTGGCGGCCGGACCGGACTAGGCCATGTGCGGGGCATGTCCCGCATCGCCATCGCCGCCCCGCTCGGAATCCTCGGTTTCTTCGCCTATGTCGCCCTGGTGGTGGCGCTGGCCGACCATGTCCTCGCGCTGCACTGGGTGGTGCAGGCGGTGTTTTTCCTGGTGGCCGGCATCGTCTGGGCCTTCCCGGCCAAGTGGCTGATGTTCTGGGCGGCGGGCCAGCGCTAACGAAAAACCCCGCCAGCCCTGGGGGCTGACGGGGTTCCCGGCGGTGCCGACTTGGTCGGAGCGAGAGGATTCGAACCTCCGGCCCCTGCGTCCCGAACACAGTGCTCTACCAGGCTGAGCTACGCTCCGTCGGTCGGGCTACCGCCACGCGATGGCAAGCCTTGGGGGCAAGCCAGCGCGCGGGAGGCGGCGATATAGCCCCCCCCGCCAAATGGAGCAAGGGGGGCAAACCCGCGGCGGCGGCTAGAGCCTTTCGCTATCGGCCGGCGCCTTCGGGACGGCGCCGTCCCGCAGCAGCGCCAGCACCGCCGGCACATCCGCCGCCACGGCGAAAAGCCCGCGGGAGTCCGGCGCGACGAAGCCGCCGGCGATCAGCGCCTCGACCAGGGCGACGAAGGGCTGCGCCCAGCCCGCCGCATCGAGCACGATGATCGGCTTGTCGTGCAGCCCGAGCTGCCGCCAGGTGATGATCTCGACCAACTCGTCGATGGTGCCGAGCCCCCCGGGGATGGCGACGAAGGCATCCGAGAGGTCGAACATCCGGGTCTTCCGGCTATGCATGCCGGTGGTGATCTCGAGCTTGGCGACGGCCGGATAAACCCGCTCCACCCGGGTCAGGAATTCGGGGATGACGCCATGCACCCGGCCGCCGGCGGCGATCGCCGCCTCGGCCACCACGCCCATCAACCCGACCCCGCCGCCGCCATAGACCAGGGTGAGGCCGGCCGCCGCCAGACCCGCGCCCAGCGCCCGGGCGGCTTCGGCATGCGCCGGATCGGCGCCATGGCGGCTGCCGCAGAAGACGGCGACGGATCGGATCGGGCGGGACATGCGCAGGTGCTCCGGAGGTGGCCCTAATTAGCCTCCCGGCCCGGTCCCGGTCACCGCCGATTCCAGGTTTGCCATTCGCTTGCCAAATCCGGGGCTCGTTGTGGCATGATCGCGGCCACAACCCTGGCTTGTAAGGATCTCTGGATGAAAATGCGGATTTGGATCGCGGCGCTTGGCATGATGGCGCTCGCCGGCACGGCGCTGGCGCAGGGCGACGTCATCGCGGAACGCCGCGCCGGGCTGAAGCGCATGGGCGCGCATATGGAAGCCATCAAGCCGGTGGCTGACGCCCGCGGCGACGTCCGTATCCTCGAGCCGCGGATCGACGACATGATCGCCTGGTTCCGCAGCATGCCGGACCGCTTCCCCGCCGGCTCCGGCACCGGCGACACCAAGGCGCTGCCCACGGTCTGGACCGAGCGGGCCGGCTTCGAGGCCGCCAATACCCGGCTGCTCGGCCAATTGGATGTGCTGAAGACCGCCGCCGCCGCCGGCGATGCCGCCGCCTTCGGTGCCGCCTATTCGGTCACCGGTGCCCAGTTCTGCGGCGGCTGCCATCGCAACTACCGCGCCCGCTAGACCATGATCCGCTTCTGATAGAAGCACCGGCCATAATCTAACCTCTTGTTTTATCGCGTGACGTCCTTTGGCGCTTCCGCCTCGGAGTATCACGCGTTAACCCAACCGGCTGATCCCGAAGACCAGCAGCGCCGCCGCGCCCAGCAGCGTGGCGGCGAGCGCCGGCGAGCCCAGCCGCGGCGCCGGCGTGCCGGCCGGCAGGGTCTTGCTGCCGGTCACCATCGGCCGCACCAGGTCATGGCCCTTCAGCAGCGCATAGGCCAGCACCGCCGCCACATGCAGCCCCACAGCCACCAGGATGAGCTTGAAGTTGCGGTGGTGCAGCCCGGTCAGCCAATCGCTCGTCCCGGACGCGACCCGCTTCGCCAAGGGCCCGTAGTCGCCGTAGCCGCTATCGGCGAATAGCCCGGTCAAGGGCTGAGCCAGCAGCAGCGCCAGCAGCACCAGCACCATCCAGCCCCCCGCGGCATTGTGCCCGATCTCCCGATCCGGCTCCCGCCGCGGCAGGTCGCGCAGATGCGCGAAGGCGGCCAGCGGCGAGCGCAGGAAGCGGCCGAAACGCGCGGTATCCGAACCGACGAGGCCCCAGGCCAGCCGGAACAGCACCAGCGCCAGCAGCGCATAGCCCGAGGCGTAATGCGTCCGCATCCAGCCCGCCTGGATGCTGGCGTAGGATACCCCCAGCAGGATCACCACCGACCAGTGCACCAGCCTGATCCAGCCGTCCCAAACCTTGACCCGCCGCATCGGCCCGTTGCTCATCCGGCAATCCTGTCCTGCTCGATCCGCGCCGCAGCCTACCAAGCGGCGCTGGGCGGCGCAGCAGCGCGATGCTCCGCCCGCCTGGCCCACTGCCGGCGAATTACCGCTGATTTTCATGGAGCTTCTGCGTCACGCCCACTGAGCAGCCGCACCGCCAAGGTCTAAGGTAGCGCCGAATGACCGGATGATGACGATGCGACCATCCAGCATGGTGGCGGCATGAGGATTTGGAGCCTCTTCGGCGTGACGGTCCTCGCGGTTGCGGGGGCCGCCTGGATGTGGCTGGCCGAGCTGCCGCCACCGCCCGGTCTGCCTCCGGTGGTGCCCGCCTCCACTGCCCCGCCGGCCAGCCTCGCCGCCCCGGTCCCGCCTGCCGCCACGCCGGTGCCGCCGCGGTTCGATGTCGCCCGGGTCGGCGCCCGCGGCATGCTGGTCACCGCCGGCCGCGCCGCGCCCAGCGCCGAGGTCACCCTGCTGGAATCCGGCCGCGACACCGGCCGCGCCCGCACCGACGGCCGCGGCGAATGGGTCATCCTGCCGACCGACCCGCTGGCGCCCGGCCTGCGGGAGCTATCCCTCGTCTCCCGCATGGCGGGCAGCGAGCCGGTCGGTTCGCGTGAGAGCGTGTTGCTGCTGGTCCCGGAACCGCCGGCGGGCCTGGGCCCG
>JAQGIA010000067.1 GCA_028291445.1 Belnapia sp. | reverse complement strand
CAACCGGCGTCGCGCTCGAGCATCTCTTCGCCTGGTCGCTTTGGCGCCGGGTCCATCAGGCTGTAGCGAAAGCCTGTCACTGGCAACGACGCCTGCGCGAAGCCACCCTTGAAACTCAACTGTAGTATTAAGAGATAGAATTGGGTCCAGGTTCTCCATACTGATTTTTCTGCCCAAGGCAGCAAGCGGCTGGTGCACCAGTTCGATGTCCGGGCGCTCCCGGGCCGGTCAACCATTGGCACCGTCCCGTGCCGATGCCTGGCGTGGCTCGGAACACAGTCCCGCAAGTGGCCAATCGTCCTGGATCACGGTAGAAGAGGCGCCGATGCAACGCAGATCCATTCTGGCAACCGCGGCTACCGCCCTCGCTGCCTTGCTCCCGGCCACGGGCCAGGCCCAGGGGGCCTCGAGTGGCCATGGACATGTCCATGCCGGCCAGGATCAGAAGATCGGCCCCTATGAGGTGGAACTGACCGTCAGGGGCAGCGACGTGGTGCTCACGGTCCTGGACGACAAGGAACAGCCGGTGGATGCAGCCAGGATCAGCGCCACCGCAGTTGCCCTGGCCCGTGGCAATGAGCGCCGCACCGTCGAATTCCGCCATGCTGGCGCGAACCGCCTGGCGGCCCGCCTCGACTTCCCCTTCGACGGCAAGTTCCGCGCGACCGTGACCTTGCGTGGCCCGTCCGGCAGCCTGGGATCGGCCCGCTACAGCGCCGATCCGCTGCGCTAGGGCAGGACATGCGGAGCAGGACGGGCGCAAGGACGGGATGGCGGGCGATCCTGACGCGTCTGCTGGCCGTGCTCGTGCTGCTCACCGCCCTGCTGCCCTGCGTCGAGGCTGGCGGCCAACTCGACCCGGCCGCATCGGCGATGACGGCCGCCGCAACCGATCGCCAGGCCGGCGACCCGACCAACCCGCTGTCCGATCCCCTGGGCATGCCGCACGCCGGGGCGCATTGCAATTGCCAGCTCGCCGACCGGACCGGCGGGCCGGAAGCGCCCGGACCCACGGCCGCGGGGACCACCGAACACCGGCCGACAGCCAGCCGCGGGCATGCCTCCCGCGCCGCCGAGCCACCATCGAGGCCACCGCAAGCCTGATCGAACCGCCGTTTGAGCCGCCGCGTCCCGGGCTTCCGGGGCGGGTGCACGTCGTGTTCCGTCTGCTTCTGGTGCCCCGCCGATGTTCCGCCCTTTCCGCATTGTCCATGCCACGATCCTGCTGGTCCTCGCCGCCCTGCCCGCAGTGGCGGAGCCGGCCAGCCGGCGTCCCGCGGCCGCCCCGGCTGCCTTGGCTACCAGCACCATCGCCGTCGCCTCGCCGGATGAGGCGGTGGCGCTCGCACTGGCCCGCGCCCCGATCCTCCGCAGCGCCGAAGCCGGGCGCCGTGCCGTGCAGGGCGACCGCGTCCAGGCCGGGTTGCGGCCCAACCCGGAATTTTCCTTCAGCAGCGAGAATTTCGGTGGCAGTGGGGGCAATGCGGGGCTGCGATCGCTGGAGACCACCTACGGTCTCTCGCAGCGAATCGAGACCGGCGGCAAGCGCCAGGCCCGTATCGGCGCGGCGGACAGCGCCCTCGCGCTGACCGGGCTCGATGTGGCGGCGCTGCGTCTCGACCTGATCCGCGACGTGGTCCGGGCCATGGCCGAGGCGGTGGCCGCCGGACGCGTGGTGGAGATTGCCCGGGAAAGGGTGCGCTTGGCCGGGGAGGTGCTGCGCGCCACCCAGGGCCGGGTCGAAGCCGGGCGCGAGCCCTTCGTGCAGCAACGGCGGGCCGAAGTGGCCCGCGAGACCGCCGCGGTCGGGCTCGAACGCGCGCAGCGCGATGCCGGCTTGGCTGCCCGGGCGCTCGCCGTCCTGCTGGCCGCACCCGGGGTGGAGATCCGGCCGGCACGCGCAACCTGGTTCGACGATCTGGGTCCCCGGCCCGACCCGGCCCGTGCCCAGGCGGCGCCCGCGGGGCAAATTGACCGTATCAGGCTCGACGGGCTGATTGCCCAGCGGCGGGCGGAGTTGGAACTGCAGCGGCGCAATGCCGTGCCGGATCTCAGCGTGACCGGCGGGGTGCGCCGCTTCCGCGAAGGCAGTGGCGACAGCGCCTTCGTCCTGGGCCTCAGCGTGCCGCTGCCGGTCTTTGACCGCAACCAGGGCAATATCCTCCGGGCCGGAGCCGAGCTGAGCCGGGCGGAGGCCGATGCCGAGCGCGGCCGGCTGTATCTCGATGCCGCGCTGGCCGATGCCGGGCGGCGGCTGGACCAAGCCTGGCGCGCCGCGGATTCGCTGCGGCGCATCGTCCTGCCGGCGGCGCTCGAGGCCGCTGGCTTCGCGCGGGAAGGCTATGCCGAGGGCAAATTCTCGCTGCTCGAGGTGCTCGATGCGCAACGCGTGCTGTCGGATGTGCGTGAGCAACTCAACGCTTCGCTGCTCGAGGTCCAGCAGCTTCGCGCCGACCTCGTCCGGCTGCGTGGCAGGCTGGACGACCCCGGCGTGCCCATCATCCCCGCAGGGGTCCGCTGATCATGAAGCCGATTCTCGCGCTGCTCGGCGGAGCTGGCCTCATGCTCGGCCTTGCCGTGCTGGCACCGGAATTCCCCGCGACCCTCCGCAGCCGGCTCGGATTGCCGCCGCAGGCCCAGTCGACCGCTTTGGCCCAGGCCCCAGGGGCAACGGCCGAGGCCGGCCATAAGGATGGCGATGGCCACGGCCACGGCCACGGCCCGGAAGCCTCTGCGGGCAGTATCCGGATGGGCGAAGACCAGATCACCGGGGCGCAGATCGAGGTGGCTGAGGCCGGACCCGGCGCCATCATCCGACGGGTTTCCCTTCCCGGGATCATCGCCGCCAATGCCGATCACCTGGCCCGGGTCCCGGCCCGGATCGCCGGCATCGTCACCGGCCTGCACAAGCGCCTTGGCGACGAGGTCACCGCCGGCGAGGTACTGGCGGAGATCGAGAGCGCCGAGATCGCCACGGTGAAGGGCAACTACCTGGCGGCGCTGCGCACGACCGAGCTGGTGCGGGTGACCTTCGAGCGCGAGCAGCGGCTGTGGCAGCGCCGCATCTCGGCCGAGCAGGATTTCCTGAAAGCACGGACCGACTGGCAGGAGGCGCAGATCCGCCTCGACCTCGCGCGGCAGAAGCTGGCCGCTCTCGGTCTCGGCCCGGCGGAGGTAGAGGCCCTGCCGCGGCAGCCGATCGAGGCGTTGCGGCGGCAGGCGGTCCGGGCACCGATTTCCGGCCGGGTCACCGCCCGGCCCATCGTGCTCGGCGCGGCGGTATCGGCGGAGGCGGAAGTCTATACCGTCGCCGACCTCGCCACCATCTGGGTGGAGCTGGCGGTGCCGCCGTCCGACCTGGCCTTCGTCAAGCAGGGCATGAGCGTGCGCATCCGCGGCGAGGGCGAGACGCGGGGCGAAGGCCGCATCGTCTTCCTCAGCCCGATGCTGGACCCCGAGACGCGCTCGGCCCGCGCCGTGGTCGAAGTGCCGAACCCCGCCGGGGAGTTCCGGCCGGGCGGCTTCGCCACGGCGGATGTGGCGACCGCCGAGCAGCCTGTGGAGGTGCTGGTCCCGCATGGCGCGGTGCAGCAGATCGCGGGCGAAAGCGTGGTGTTCGTGCGCAGCCCGGACGGCTTCGAGAAGCGGGAGGTGGTGCTCGGCCGCGGCGATGCGGAGGGCGTCGAAGTGGTCTTCGGCCTTGATCCCGGGGAGCGCTACGCCGCGGTGAATACCTTCGTCCTCAAGGCCGAGCTCGGGAAAGCCG
Source organism: Belnapia sp. (assembly GCA_028291445.1). Classification (GTDB taxonomy): domain Bacteria; phylum Pseudomonadota; class Alphaproteobacteria; order Acetobacterales; family Acetobacteraceae; genus Belnapia. Next base: position 1,849 of record JAQGIA010000067.1, on the reverse strand, counting down.
AAGCCGAGCATTCGCATTAGGAACGCCGGACCATGATCGCAGGCGTCCTCGACTTCTCGGTTCGGCAGCGCTGGCTCGTGGTGCTGCTGGTGGCGGCGGCGGCTGGCTTCGGGCTGCGTTCGCTGCAGTCGCTGCCGATCGACGCGGTGCCGGACGTCACCAACAACCAGGTGCAGATCAATACCCTGGCGCCGGCGCTTTCGCCCTACGAGGTCGAGAAGCAGGTGACCTTCCCGGTGGAGACTGCGCTGGCCGGCATCCGCGGCTTGCAGTCGACCCGGTCGCTGTCGCGCAACGGCTTCTCCCAGGTCACCGCCATTTTCCGCGACGGAGTCGATGTCTATTTCGCCCGCCAGCAGGTGCAGGAACGGCTGACCGATGCGCGGGAACTGCTGCCGCCCGGGGCCGAGCCGCGCATGGGCCCGATCTCGACCGGCCTCGGCGAGATCTACATGTGGGCGATCGACTATGGCCCTCGCCGCGAGGGGGATGTGGTCCGTGAAGGCCGCCCGGGCTGGCAGGCCGATGGCAGCTACCTCTCGGCCGAAGGCCAACAACTGACCACGGCGCTGGAACGTACCGCCTATCTGCGTACCCTGCAGGACTGGGTGGTCCGGCCGCAGCTGCGCAACGTGGCGGGGGTAGCCGGCGTCGATTCCATCGGCGGCTTGGTCAAGCAGTTCCACGTGCAGCCGGATCCGGCGCGGCTGATCGGCCTCGGCCTGTCGCTCGCCGAGGTGGCCGAGGCGCTGGAGCGCAACAATGCCAGCCGTGGCGCCGGCTATGTCGAGCGCGGCGGGGAGGGCTACGTCGTGCGCTCCGGTGGCCGGCTGGAGACGCTGGAGGATATCCGCAACGTCGTGGTCGCCACGCGGGAGGGCGTCCCGCTGCGGGTGCGCGACATCGCCGAGGTGCTGATCGGGCGCGAGCTGCGGACCGGCAGCGCCAGTACCGGCGGGCAGGAGGCGGTGGTCGGCACCGCCCTGATGCTGATCGGCGAGAACAGCCGCACCGTCGCCGCGGCGGTGGATGCCAAGGTGCAGGAGATCGCCCGCCGCCTGCCGCCCGGCATCCGGCTTCGCACCCTGCTCAACCGGACCGAGCTGGTCGATGCCACGGTGCGGACGGTGGCGAAGAACCTGGCCGAGGGCGCGCTGCTGGTCGTCGTCGTGCTGTTCCTGATGCTCGGCAACCTGCGGGCGGCGGTGGTCACCGCGCTGGTCATTCCCGTCACCATGCTGATCGCCGCGACGGGCATGCTGCAAGGCGGGATCAGCGCCAACCTGATGAGCCTCGGCGCGCTCGACTTCGGGCTGATCGTCGATGGCGCGGTGATCATCGCCGAGAACAGCCTGCGCCACCTGGCCGAGCGGCAGCACCGGCTGGGCCGGCGCCTGGAGCTGGCGGAACGGCTGGAGACGGTCGCGGCCTCGGCGCAAGAGATGATCCGGCCCTCGGTCTTCGGCCAGGCGATCATCATCCTGGTCTATGTGCCGCTGCTGACCTTCCAGGGGGTCGAGGGCAAGATGTTCGCGCCGATGGCGCTGACGGTGATCATCGCCCTGGTGGCGGCCTTCGTCCTCTCGCTCACCTTCGTCCCGGCGATGATCGCCCTGGCGGTTACCGGGACGGTGCAGGAGACGGACAACTGGCTCGTGCATGGCCTCAAGCGTGCCTATGCGCCGGGGCTGCGGCTGGCGCTGCGTTGGCCGGTGCCGGTGATTTCCGGGGCGGCTTTGCTGTTCGCCGGCGCCCTGCTGCTCGGCTCCCGCCTCGGGTCCGAATTCATCCCGCAATTGGATGAGGGTAATATCGCGATGCTTGCGCTGCGCATTCCCTCGACCTCGCT
>JAQGIA010000015.1 GCA_028291445.1 Belnapia sp. | reverse complement strand
GCCAACCGCGACTACAAGCCCGGCTTCGCCGCGGCGCTGATGGCGAAGGACCTGGGGCTGAGCCAGGATGCCGCGGCCAGTGTCGGGGTGGCGACGCCGCTGGGCGCGGCGGCGCTGGGGCTCTACCAGCGGTTTCTCGAGGCCGGGCATGGCAATGCGGATTTCTCCGGCATCATCCAGATGCTGCGCGAAGGCTGATGGCATCGTGAGCCTCCGCCGCCGGCGGAACCGGCCGGTCCCACGCCGCGGTTTCGGCCGGGAACCGGCTGCTCCGGCCGTTGCCTCGCTTCGGGTCGCCGCCGGGGCTTCCGGGCGGACCCGGTCGGCGGCCGGGCCACGGCCTTGACGACGGATGGCGAGGCTGTCCCGCCCGGGCCGCTCGCCGATGCCCTGGCGGCGGCACCCATCGCCGCGCTGCTGCTGCACCCCGAGGGGCTGCAGGCGCTGGCCGGGAATACCGAGGCGGCGACCCTGCTCGGCTGTGCCCCGGCCGAGCTGCCTGCCGCCTGGGACCGCATCCTCGGCGATACCCCCGGGTTCCGCGCGCGGCTGGCCGAGGTCTGCGCCACCGCCGCCGCCGAGTTCTTCGACATCGCGCTGGATCTGCCGCACGGGACGCCGCACAGCGTCCTGGTGCGTGCCCGCCGCGTCGAGGTCGCCGGCCGCCCGCTGATCTCGGTGGGCCTCGTCAGCATCATCCGCCGCCGCCAGGCCGAGGCGGCGCTGGCCACCGCCAATCGCCGGCTGGAAGTGGCGCTGGCCGGGGCCGATCTCGGCGCTTGGCACTGGGATGCCAAGGACAAGCGGCTGACCGTATCGCCGCGCTGGGCGGCCATGCTCGGCCGGCCGCTGCCCGCCGATGGCATGTCCGCAGCCGCCTGGGAGGCGATGCTGCATTCCGGGGATTTGGCCCCGACCCGGGCGTTGCTGGGGCCCCTGATGGCCGGGACCAGCGAAAGCTACCAGGCGGAATTCCGCATGCTGCATGCGGCGGGCCACTGGGTCTGGGTCCGCGCCCGCGGCGCCGTGCTGGAGCGTGACGGCACCGGCCGCCCGCTCGCCATCAGCGGCACCCACCTGGACCTGACCGAACAGCGTCGCGCCGCCGCGGCCCAGGCCGCCAGCGAGCGCGAGGCCCGCCACCGCCTGACCGAACTGGAACTGCTGTATCGTACCGCGCCGCTCGGCCTGGCGCAGCTGGACCGCGACCTTCGCTTCGTCCGGGTCAATCAGGCCATGGCGGAGATGAACGGCTTTCCCATCGAGGCCCATATCGGCCGCAGTGCCTGGGAGCTGGTGCCGGATCTGCGGGCTGCGGCGGAGCCGGTGCTGCGCCAGGTGATGCAGGATGGCGAGGCGGTCACCGGCCTGGAATTTACCGGCGAGACGGCCAAGGCGCCCGGTGTGAGGCGCGACTGGGTCGAGCACATCTACCCGGTGCGGGACCCGGAGACGAAGGAGATCCTGGGCGTCGGAATCGTCGCCGAGGAGGCGACCGAGCGCAAGCACGCCGAGCGCGCGCAGGAACTTCTGCTGCGCGAACTGGATCACCGGGTGAAGAACCTGTTCGCCATCATCGGCGGCCTGGTCAGCTACACCGCCCGCAGCGCGCAGGACCCGGAGGAGATGCGGCGCAGCCTGCTCGGCCGCATCCAGGCCCTGGCCCAGGCGCATGATTTGGTGCGCCCGGCGCTGGGCGGCCTGGCCGAGACCGGGAGCAGCGGGGCGGCACCCGGCGGCACGGCGCTGGACGCGCTGGTGCTGGCGCTGCTGCGGCCCTTCCGCGGCGGTGCCGGCGATACGGAAAGACTGACCCTGGCCGGCCCGTCGCTGCCGATCGGGCCCATCGCCGCGCCGCCGGTGGCGCTCGCCCTGCATGAACTGGCGACCAACGCGGCCAAATACGGCGCCCTGTCCCGGCCCGAGGGGCGGGTCGAGATCGGCTGGTCCTTCGAGGTCCCGGCGATGCTGCGGCTGGTCTGGCGCGAAAGCGGCGGCGCGCCGGTGGCGGCGCCGAGCCAGACCGGTTTCGGCCATCGCCTGATCCACCAGAGCGCCGCGCAACTGGGCGGCACCGCCTGCTTCGACTGGGCGGCGGATGGGCTCACGGTGGCGTTGCACCTGCCGCGGGACCGCCTGGTCAATTAACGTCGCCGCCGGCAGCAGCGCCGGTCACGCCTACCGCCAGCGGCGATGCATCCAGAGCCATTGGCCCGGGTGCTCCCGTACCCAGCCCTCGACGATGCGGTTCAGCAGCGCCGTCGCCGCCTCCACCTGCACCCGGCCCTTTTCGTCGCGCGGCAGGATGACCGCCTCGGTCAATTCCAGCCGGAAGCGGCCGCCGGGCAGCCGGATGGCCCGGGCGCCATGCACCGGGCAATCGAACCGCCGCGCCATCCGCGCCAGCAGCGGGTTGGAATAGGACAGCCGCCCCATGAAGGGCACCTGCGGCCCGCGGCTGAAGCGCTGGTCGATCAGCATGCCGACATGGAGGCCCTGGTCCAGCGCCTCCATCATCCGCACCGGCGCGGCGACATTCGCCGGGATCAGCCTGCCCATGATGCTTTCGCGCAGCGCCACGATATCGCGCGCCACGGCGGCATTGTTCGGCGTGCGATAGAGCACGGCGGAGGGCAGGCCATGCTTGGCCGCGGCGATCGCCGGCAATTCCCAATTGGCCAGATGCGCGGCGAAGAACAGCGCCGGCTTGCCATCCTCGCGCAGCGCCATGAAGCGCTCGACCACCTCGGGCGCGATCTCGATCCGCCCGGCGAAGTGCCCGGCCTGCTCCGTAGGGGGGCGCTCCGGGTCGAAGTCCCAGATCCGGTCCAGGTGGACGTATTCCGCCGCGGTACGGCCGAGGTTGTCCCAGGCTTCGCCGAGGATCCGCGCATGTTCCGCCGCGGGCAGGTCCGGGAAGGCCTGGCGGATGTTGTCGAGCGCGATCCGGTGCGCCTTCACCAGCGGGCCGCAGCGCCGGGCGATGGCCGCGCCGAGCGCCCCGGCGCGGTCCGGCCCCAATAGCCGGACCAGCCCGAACAGCAGGCGGACCAGCGCCGCGACGGCCCGGTCGGCCAGGGTCATGCTAGCCGGTCATGCTGGAGCAAACCCCGAACGGATGGGCTCATCCGGCAGGGGTAATTCGCGCGCCGAAACAACTGGCCAGAGTGCATTCCGTGGGCCATTTCGAACGGAATGCGCGCTAGAGCGTGACGACGATCTTGCCGAAGACCCGGCGGGTTTCGAGCCGCGCCAGCGCATCGGCGAAGCCTTCGAGCGGCGCCACGGTATCCAGCACCGGCGTCAACCCGCCCGCCATCTTCTGCAGCCCGTCGCCGATGTTGCGCATGGCGGCGCCGAAGCTGCCGATGATCCGCAGCTGGCGCTGGAAGACCATCATCAGATTGGTCTCGGCCGAGACGCCGGAGGTGCTGCCGCAGGTCACCAGCCGTCCGCCCATCTTGAGCGACAGCAAGCTGCCGGCCCAGGTGGTGGCGCCGACATGCTCGAAGACCACGTCCACGCCGCGCTTCTTCGTCAGCTTCCGTGCCACGCTCTCGAACCGGTCGGTGGTGTAATTCACCACATGGTCGGCGCCGAGCGCCAGGGCCTGGGCGCATTTCTCGTCGGACCCGGCGGTGGCGATCACGGTGCAGCCCATCGCCTTGGCCATCTTCACCGCGACGGTGCCGATGCCCGAGCCGGCGGCCTGCACCAGGATGGTCTCGCCCGGCTCCAGCTTCGCATTGTCGAACAGCATGTGCTCGACGGTCGAGAAGGTGACGGCGGCGCAGGCGGCATCGGCCACTTCGATGCCATCGGGCACCGCGACCAGCAACCGGGCCGATTGGTTCACCAGCTCCTGCGCGAAGCCATCGACGTGGAAGCCCTTCACCCCGGCGACGTTCTCGCAGAGGTTGTCGCGGCCTTCGCGGCAGGCCCGGCAGACGCCGCAGGTCAGCGCACCATAGGGGATGGCCCGCTGGCCGATCCGCCAGCCGGTAACGCCCTGGCCGAGCGCCACGATCTCGCCCACCGCCTCGGCACCCACGGTCAGCGGCAGCTTGCGCTTGGCGAAGGCCATGCCCCGCCAGCCCCAGACATCGATGTGGTTGAGCCCGACCGCCAGCATGCGTAGCTGCACCTCGCCCGGCCCGGGCGGCGGCGGCGGCGGCACATCCACCAACCGGGTGTCGCGGTCGCCGAATAATTGGAGCGCCTTCATATGGCTGCCCCCAGCACGAGGCAGACATTCTGCCCGCCGAAGCCGAAGCTGTTGGACAGCACGCGGCTGACCTTGGCCGGCCGTGCCACGTTCGGCACCACGTCGAGCGGCACCGCCGGGTCCGGCGTTTCATGATTGATGGTGGGCGGCAGCATCTGGTCGCGGATGGTCAGCAGGCTGAACACCGCCTCCATCGCGCCCGCCGCCGACAGGGTATGGCCGATCATCGACTTGTTGGAGGAGATTGGCGGCGGCGCATCGCCGAACACGGCGCGCATCCCCAGCGTTTCCATCTTGTCGTTCTCCGGCGTGCCGGTGCCATGCGCATTGACGTAGTCGATCTGCCCCGGCGCCAGCCCCGCATCGGCGATCGCCGCGCGCATGGCACCGATGATCGCCCCGCCATCCGGGTTCGACCGGGTGC
>JAQGIA010000636.1 GCA_028291445.1 Belnapia sp. | reverse complement strand
ATGTCGGGCGGCCAGGTGGTCCAGGGCGGCGAGATCATCACCCTCGATGGCGCGACGGGCGAGATCTTCATCGGCTCGGTCGCCATGGTCGAGCCGCAGCTGTCGGGCGACTTCGCCACCCTGATGGAATGGGCCGATGGCGTGCGCCGGCTGAAGGTCCGGGCCAATGCCGAGACCCCGCTCGATGCCGATACCGCGCGGAAGTTCGGCGCCGAGGGCATCGGCCTCTGCCGCACCGAGCACATGTTCTTCGACCCGGCCCGCATCGGCGTAGTCCGGCAGATGATCATGACCGAATCCGAGGAAGGCCGGCGCGAGGCATTGTCGCGGCTGCTGCCGTTCCAGCGGGACGACTTCACCGAGCTGTTCCGCATCATGGCCGGGCTGCCGGTGACCATCCGCCTGCTCGATCCGCCGCTGCATGAATTCCTGCCGCATAGCGATGCCGAGCTGGGCGAGTTGGCCAGTGCCATGGGCTCCGATCTGCAGACCATGCAGCGGCGCGCCGCCGACCTGTCCGAGGCCAATCCGATGCTCGGCCATCGCGGCTGCCGGCTCGGCATCTCCTATCCCGAGATCTACGAGATGCAGGCCCGCGCCATCTTCGAGGCGGCGGTCGCCACCGCCAAGGAGACCGGCGCCGCCCCGGTGCCCGAGATCATGATCCCGCTGGTCGCCACCAAGAAGGAGCTGGAGATCACCCGCGCCCAGGTCGACAAGATCGCCAAGGAGGTCTTTGCCGAGACCGGCGTGACGATCGAATACTACGTCGGGACGATGATCGAGCTGCCGCGTGCGGCGCTGACCGCCGACAAGATCGCCGAGGTCGCCGATTTCTTCAGCTTCGGCACCAACGACCTGACGCAGACCACCTTCGGCCTGTCGCGCGACGATGCCGGCAAATTCCTGCCGATCTATGTCGAGAAGGGCATCCTGCCGAAGGACCCCTTCGTCTCGATCGACATCGAGGGCGTCGGCGCCCTGGTGAAGATCGCCAAGGAAAAGGGCCGCTCGGTGAAGGCCGACCTCAAGCTCGGCATCTGCGGCGAGCATGGCGGCGATCCGGCCTCGATCAATTTCTGCGAGGAGGCGGGGCTGGATTACGTCTCCTGCTCGCCCTACCGGGTGCCGGTGGCACGGCTGGCGGCGGCGCAGGCGGCGTTGACGGGGGGCGGTGACCGGACGGCATAAGGAAGGTTGGGAGGGGTCGAAGCTTTGCCTCGACGTATTCCCCTCCCAACCTGCCTTTTTTGTATTTTCTCAAACCAATGAAAATAGATGAGGGGCCGGGAGAATAGCTTCTCCCGGCCTTGCTTTTTTCATAGTCCCAGCCGCCCCCAAGCCGCCCTTTCCTCCAGCGCCGCCATCACCGCCTCCGCCCCCAGCCCCGGCAGCAGCCGGCGCAGCAGCGAGGGCTTGGTGCCGGCGATCGGCACGAGCTTGGCGTGTTTGCCGAAGCGCCGCTTCGCCTCGCCGGCGGCATCGCCCAGCCGGTCCGCCAGGCCGAGTTCCACCGCCTTGCGGCCGGGCCAGAAGCGGCCGGTGAACAGGGCCTCGGGCGCCGCCTTGAGTTTTGCCGCGCGGCGGGAAAGGACCCAGTTGCGGAATTCCCCGTGCAGATCCTCGAGCAGGGTGTCGAGCCGGGCGATATCCTCCGGCGCTTCCGGGCCGAAGGGATCGAGGAAGCTCTTCTCGCCGCCGGCGGTGTGCATCCGCCGTTCGACGCCCAGCCGCTCCATCGCTCCGGTGAAGCCGAAGCCGGCGGCGACCACGCCGATGGAGCCGAGGATGGAGGCGGGGTCGACCACGATCTCATCCGCCGCGCAGGCGATCCAATAGCCGCCGGAGGCAGCCGCATCCTCGACGCAGGCGATGACCGGGATTTTCTTTTCCTCGGCCAGGGCGCGGATGCGGCCGGCGATGAGGCTGGATTGCACCGGCGAGCCGCCGGGCGAGTTGATCGCCAGGAAGACCGCGGCCACCCGCTTCATGCCGAAGGCGCGGTCCAGCATCGGCGCGACGGTGGCGAGGCTGATGCCGCCGCCGAGGCCGGGGCGGGCGGCAATGGTGCCTTGCAACCGGACCAGGGCGATACGGGGATGGCGGGGCCTGAAGGGGGGCCAGGAAAGGGGGAGCCAGGTAGGGGAGAGCCAGCTAGGGCATGCGATCATGGCATGAACAGATGCCCGCCGCGGCGCCGCCATCAAGCCATGGCACGCATCATTCCCTGAAATGGGGGCTCGGATGACCAAGCGTGATGCCTGGGGCCTGGCGGTGGTGGCAGTGGCGCTCGGGGCGATGCTGGCCTATCGGGCAACCTACCTGGAGCCAACCGCCTGGGGCGAGGCCTGCGCCGTGGCGCGGCCGCCGCTGGCCTGCCTGCCACGGGCGGCGCTGGGCTGGTCGCAGTACTGGCAGGTCTGGGGTGCGGCGGCGCTGGCCTGCGGGATCTGGGCAGTGGTGGGGGCCGGCTTCGCCGTGCGGGTCGCGGCGGTGGCGCTGGGGGCGGTCGCCGTGGCCAATTACAACGCGAGCTGGGGCATGCTCGGCCTGGTGCTGGGCGCCTGGGCCTGGTGCGATGCACCGGGCGCGACCAAGCGCGATGTATCGGGCGCGGCCAAGTTTGGCGACGCGGCCGGCATCCCGTGCGAGGCTGCGGGCCGGGCCGCAGCGAAAGACATGACATGACCCAACCGGACGACATCTATCGCAGGCAGGGCTTCGGCCAGAGCAGCGGCATCGGCCAGGCGCCGGCGCTGGTCATCGTCGATTTCGTGGTGGGCTTCACCCAGGAGGACCGCTTCGGCGGCGGCAACATCGCCCCGGCGATCCAAC
>JAQGIA010000616.1 GCA_028291445.1 Belnapia sp. | reverse complement strand
TATCGGCCAGCGGCAGGGCCTGGTCGCGCAGCAGCTCGGCGATGCCGCTGCGGACATAGACCCGGCCGTTGTCGCCGATGACCGGGTCGCAGCAATACATCGCCGCCGGATTGGCCGATTTCACCCGGGCGACGGCATCCAGCACCGCCGCGCCGGTCTCGGCATCGCCGATGTAGCCCGACAGCACCGCATCGCAGCCCGGCAGCACGCCGCGTTCCTCGATGCCCAGGACGCAGTCGCGGATCAGCGAACCCGCGAAGACCTGGCCGCGGAAGCCGCCATAGCCGAGGTGGTTGGAGAATTGGACGGTATTGACCGCCCAGACCTCGGCGCCGAGGCGCTGGAGCGGGAAGATGGCGCTGGCGTTGCCGACATGGCCATAGGCCACCCAGGACTGGATCGAGAGGATATTCACCGGGCTGAGGCTAGGGCATCCTCGCCGCAACGAAAACCGGGGAGGAACAGAATGTCGCGTCTCATGGCTGCACTGCTCGCGGCCACCCTGCTGCTGCCCATGCCCGATGCCCGCGCCCAGGGCCGCGGCGACCCCAACACCCTTCGCATAAAACTGTTCGGCGACCTGCGCTCGCTCGACCCCTTCATCAGCCCCGAGTACATGGCCCGCAACCATGGCTACATGGTCTATGACACGCTCTTCGCGCTCGACCGGCAGTTGCGTCCGCAGCCGCAGATGGTGGCGCGCTGGACCGTCGCGCCGGATGGGCTACGCTGGGACTTCACCCTGCGGGAGGGGCTGCGCTTCCACGATGGCGCCCCGGTCACCGCCGAGGATGTCATCGCCAGCCTGCGCCGCTGGGCGGTGCGGGACGGGCTCGGGCAGCAGTTGATGGGCCTCGCCACGGCGATCGAGCCGACCGCGCCGGATGCCTTCCGCATCACCCTGCGGGCGCCCTTCGGGCTGATGCTGGAGGCCCTCGCCAAACCCTCCGGCCAGCCGGCCTTCATCATGCCGGCCCGGGTCGCCGCCACGCCGGCGACGACGGCGATCACCGACCCGACCGGCTCCGGCCCCTTCACCCTGCGGCGGGAGGATTGGCGCTCGGGCGACCGCGTCACCTATCGCCGCAACGCCGCCTACCTGCCGCGCGCCGAGCCGCCGGATGGGCTGGCGGGCGGCAAGCGGGCCGGCATCGAACGGGTGGAATGGGTCTACCTGCCGGATGCGCAGACCGCGCTGAATGCGCTGGTCGCCGGCGAGATCGACATCTTCGAGGAATTGCCGCCCGACCTGTTTCCGGTGGTGCGGCGGACCCGGAGCCTGCGGCTGGGCGGCCAGGACAATGTCGGGGTGCAGCCGATCTTCCGGATGAACCAGGCGGTGCCGCCCTTCGACAATCCGCTGCTGCGCCAGGCGATGCTGCGGCTGGTGGACCCGGCCAGGGTGCTGCCCGCCTATCTGCCGGACCCGGCGCTGTGGCGCGACTGCCGGTCCTTCTACGTCTGCGGCAGCCCGCACCATACCAGCGCCGGCTGGGTGACGCCGGACCTCGCCGAGGCGCGCCGGCTGGTCGCCGCCAGCGGCTATGACGGCACCCCCGTCGTGGTGCTGGATGCGCAGGACAGCACCATCAGCCACAGCCTCGCCATGGTCTCGGCCGACCTGCTGCAACAGGCCGGGCTCAAGGTGGATATCCAGGCGATGGACTGGGCGACGCTGGTGCAGCGGCGGCTGTCGCGCAATCCGGGGCCGCAGGGCTGGGGGCTGTTCGTCTCGGCGCCCTCCGGCCTCGATGCCATGGATCCGGCCGGGCACAATGCCATGCGCTCCGCCTGCGAGCGCACCGGCCTGCCGGGCTGGCCCTGCGACGCCGAGATGGAGGCGCTGCGCGACGCCTTCCTCGCGGCGCCCGAGGCCGATGCGCGGCGTACCGCCGCGGCGGCCTATCACGCCCGGGCGCTGGCGAGCGTGCCCTATGTGCCGCTCGGCCAGTTCAGCCTGGTACGCGGGTATTCCGCGCGGCTGCAAGGCATCCTGGATGCGCCGGTGCCGGTGTACTGGAACATCGGCAAAGGCAACGAATAGGGCGAGCCCATCCAGGCCGGCCAGGCGGGCGGGCGGTCAGGGTGGCGGGCGGCGGGTAATTCGCCGGACCAACCAGCCCCCCTTCCCTCATCAGCGCGGCCCCGGCAGGATGCGGGCGCAATCCCGGGACCACACCGGGGTCCAGGAGAGGACCGTCCATGACCGAAGCCGTCACCCGCCGCGCCGCCATGCTTGGCGCCGCCGCCACTTCCGGCGCGCTGCTGTTCGCCGGTGGCAATGCGAGGGCGCAGGCGAAGCCGACCGAGCTGCGGGTCGGCATCACCACCTTCCTCTCGGGCCCGGCCAGCGTCTTCGGCGTGCCGGCACGGCAGGCCGCGGAGCTGCTGTTCGAGGAGATCAACAAGGCCGGCGGCATCGGCGGCATCCCGGTCCGCGCCTTCTTCGTCGACGAGGCCCCGGGGACCGACCACCTGGTCGGCGAATACCGCCGCCTGGTGCAGAACGAGGGCTGCCAGATCATCCTCGCCTCGATCTCCTCCGGCTCCTGCCTCGCCTGCACGCCACTGAGCGACGAGATGAAGAAGACCACCCTGCTGTGGGATTGCGGCACCCAGCGCATCTTCGAGGAAGGCCCGCACCCCTGGGCCTTCCGCACCCAGGGCTATGGCACGCCGGAGGTGCTGGCGCCGCTGCTGTACCTGCTGAAGCACAAGCCGGATTTCCGCACGCTCGCCGTCATCAACCAGGATTACGCCTGGGGCCGCGACAGCTGGGAGCTGTGGAAGGCCGGCATGGATGCGATGAAGCCCGGCGTCCGCGTGGTGGCGGAGATGTTTCCGCGGTTCGGCGCGACCGACTACAGCACCGAGGTGACGCGCCTGCTGGCCGCCCGGCCCGACGTGATCCTGTCCACCTCCTGGGGCGGCGACCTCACCACGCTGATCCGGCAATCGACCGAGCGGCGGCTGTTCGAGCGGTCGTTGTTCGTCATGCCGATCGCCGAGGCCTCGCTGCCGACCCTGGGTCGCACCATGCCGGCCGGCCATATCATCGGCGCCCGCGGCGACCATTGGAACAACCACCCCGCGCCGAAGGACCCCGCCCGGCTGAAGCGCCTGGTCGACAGCTACCGGGCCAAATACAACGAATACCCGATCTATCCGGTCCACCACATGGCGCAGGCGATCTCGGCCATGCAGGCGGCCTATGCCAAGGCGCTCGCCGCCAAGGGCGCCGGCGGCTGGCCGAACGACCTCGAATTGGCCAATGCCTTCCGCGGCCTGACCTTCGACACGCCGACCTCCTCCATCACGCTGCGCGAGGATGGCCAGGGGCTGGAGGACCAGATCGTCGGGCTCAGCAGCTTCAACGACAAATATCCCTTCGCCGTGCCGAAGGACATGATCCTGTTCCCGGCCGCCATGGTCAGCGCCCCGGTCGGGCAGAAGAGCACCGACTGGCTGAAGACGCTGAAGCCGGATTTCGTGGCGCAGGTCCCCGCGCCGATGGCCGGCTGATCCCAGCACCATGCCGAGCACCATAATCGAATGGTTCAGCGACAACGGCCTGCTGTTCGGCCTCGCCCTGCTCGATGGGCTGGCCTATGCGGCACTGGTCTTCATGGTGGCCGTCGGGCTGAACCTGGTGTTCGGCGTGCTGCGTATCGTCAATGTGGCGCATGGCAGCCTGTTCGCGATCGGGGCCTATACCGCGGCCTCGATCGGCATCTTCTTCGCCTCGCTCGGGCTGCCGATGTGGGCGGGGTATGTCGCGCTGGTGCTTTCGGCGCTGCTGGTCGGCGCGGTGCTCGGCCCCTTGATCGAAAAGCTGCTGCTGCGGCGGATCTATGGGCATGAGGACGTGCTGCAGCTTCTCGTGACCTTCGCGCTCTTCATGATCCTCGAGGATGTGCAGAAGCTGATCTGGGGGGTGCAGCCGATCATGCAGGATGCGCCGATGAAATTCCTCGGCACGGTCGACATCCCCTTCGGCGACGACTTCATCCCCTTCACCGCCTACCAGTTGTTCGTGCTGCCCGGGGTCGCGGTGGCGACGCTCGCGGCGCTCGCCTGGTTCCTGCGGCGGACGCTGACGGGGCGCGTCATCGTCGCCGTCACCACCGACAAGGAAGCGGCGACGGCGATGGGGATCGATGCGGCGAAGATCATGCTGCTGACCTTCAGCTTCGGCGCCGGGCTCGCGGCGCTGGGCGGGGCGCTGGCGTCGCCGACCACCTCGCTGGTGCCGGGTGTCGGCGCCAGCACCATCGTGCTGTCCTTCGCCGTGGTGGCGACGGCCGGGCTCGGGCAGATCGAGGGGGCGGCGCTGACCTCGCTTATGATCGGCCTCGGGCGCAGCATCGCGGTCTATTTCGCCCCGGAATTCGAGGTGGTGGTGCCCTATATCATCATGGTCGCCGTGCTGCTGGTGCGGCCGCAGGGGTTGTTCGGCGTGCTGGAGACGCGCCGGGTATGACGCCGTCCGATGACCGCGGCGCCGAACGGCGCGCAGGACCGAAGCGGCCGGCCCTGGCCCGCGAGACACTGCTGGCCATTATCGGCGCCCTCGCCCTCGTGCTCTGCGCCTGGGCGATTCCCTGGCTGAAATTCGTCCTCACCATCGCGCTGGCCAAGGGCATCGCGGTGCTGGGCATCCTGCTGCTGCTGCGGGCCGGACAGGTCAGCTTCGGCCACAGCATGTTCCTCGCGGTCGGCGCCTATACCGTCGCCTTCGTGGCGCCCGGCACGCCGGAGGTGCTGCTGCTGCTGCCGCTGGCGGCGCTGCTGGCGGCGGCACTCGGCCTGGTCATCGGGCTGTTCGTGGTGCGCTACCGCGACATCTTCTTCGGCATGCTGAACCTGGCGCTCAGCATGGTGATCTATTCCCTGCTGGAGAAGATGTACGCCGTCACCCATGGCACCGACGGCATCCGCGTCGCCGGCCTCACCTTCGCCGGGCAGCGGCTGGAGCGCGAGGTGCAGGAATGGGCGATGTTCGGCATCGCGCTGACGCTCGCCGTCGGCTTCGGCCTGCTGGTGCGGGCCTATCTCGGCTCGCCGATGGGCCGCGCCCTGGCGGGGATCAAGACGCGGGAGACGCGACTGGAATTCATGGGGCTGTCGGCCCGGCTGGTGCTGCTGTTCGCCTATGTGCTTTCGGCGCTGATGGGCGGCGTCGGTGGGGCGCTGGTCGCCATGACCTCACGCCACGTCACGCCGCAACTGGCCTACTGGACCTCCTCCGGCGAGCTGGTCTTCATCGCCATCCTGGGCGGCGCGGGCAGTGCGCTGGGTCCCTTCCTGGGGGCTACCGCCTTCGAGCTGGTGCGGGTCTATGCCGCGGCGGCGGTCGCCGATGCCTGGCAGATGATCCTCGGCGGAGTGCTGCTGGTGGTGATCCTGTTCGCCCCCGGCGGGGTCTGGGGCATCCTCTCCAGCAAGCTGAAGGGGCGTGGCGCATGAGCACGCCCCCCGTTACCGCCCCCCTGCTCTCGGCCAAAGGGCTGCGGCTGGCCTTCGGCGGCGTGAAGGCGGCCGATGGCATCGACCTCGATGTCATGCCGGGCGAGTTCCTCGCCATCATCGGCCCCAATGGCGCCGGCAAGACCACCTTCATCAACATGTCCACCGGCTACCTCAGGCCGCAGGCCGGCAGCATCGAATTCGACGGCCAGCCTATCCTGGGCCTCAAGCCCCGCGCCATCGTCCGCCGTGGCATCGGCCGCAGCTTCCAGCTGCCGCAGCTGTTCACCGAGCATACCGTGCTGGAAAACGCCGCGCTGGCCGTCGCCTCCCGCCTCGGGCCCTGGTCGCCCCTGACCCCGCTGCTGCGGCCGGCCTGGCGGGAGGAGGCGATGGACCTGCTGGAGCGCTTCGGCCTGGCGCAGGTCGCCGAATCCCGTGCCGATACGCTGAACGAAGGGGCCCGCAAGCTGGCCGATATCGCCATGGCGGTCGCCTTGCAGCCGCGCCTGCTGCTGATGGACGAACCCACCAGCGGCGTCGCCGCGGCGGAGAAGATGCAGATCGTCGAGACCCTGGTCCGGGTGCTGCGGCAATCCGGGGTGACGGCGGTCTTCGTGGAACACGACATGGACGTGGTGGCCCGCTTCGCCGACCGGGTCGCGGTCTGGAGCCAGGGGCGGATCGCCGCCCTCGGGCCACCCGCGCAGGTGCTGGCGGACCCGGTGGTGCAGCGGGACGTGATCGGGATTTCGACCCATGCTTGAGCTGCGGGGCGTCTCCGTCGACATCGCCGGCATCCGGGTGCTGCGCGGTGTTTCCCTCCGGGTGCCGCCGGGCGGCCGGGTGGCGCTGATCGGCCGCAACGGCGCCGGCAAGACCACCGCGCTGCGCAGCATCATGGGCCTGCTGCCCTGCCGCGCCGGCACCGTCGCCATCGACGGCAGCGATGCCACCACGGTCCCGGCCCATCACCGCGCCCGCCTCGGCATCGGCTATGCGCCGGAGGAACGCCGGCTGTTCGGCAGCTTCTCGGTGCGGGAGAACATGGTGTTG